>CAZFYV010000096.1:0-11306 GCA_964523195.1 uncultured Pseudobdellovibrionaceae bacterium | reverse complement strand
AGAAATGCAGAAAGACCCTTCTGTTGCTAACGAAGTAGAGTTGGTGGATTACGAATCAACGATCGCAGACTACAATGATCAAGGAATTCCTTTTTTATGGGATTTCCAAGAGGAAATGTTGTCTTGGGCGATAAACATAAGAGAAAACCCCGAAACAGATCCATTGGCTGTGTTAGCTCAATCTCGTGGTAACTCTTATTCTCCTAGTTCTTCTGGAACGACAACTTTTGAGCAGTCCTTTGTAAGTGGAGATAAAAAGTTCACTTGGACCGAGGTTATTGGTCAGTATCAGATGGTTGATTTGGACCTGCGCAAGATGGAACTATACTTAAAGCGTTACAAAAAGGATTGGTATCGCAAATACAAACATGTCATAGATGCTAGTAGGGAGAAGTTACATAAAGCCGTTAGAGTCGTTTTAGCTGATATGTTGGACTTACTTGTAGACATTTACGAGACTCCCCCTAAAAACCAAACTCGATTTTCACCTGAATCTTATAAAATTCTAAAAAAACATAGAGAAATGCTTGGTCTCTACGAATATGTGCGTAGAACTATGATTTGGCATGAGGATTTTAAGAAGGCTCGTAAAAAAGTAAGTCAGAATAAAATTTTACTGATGAGAGTTACTGCTAGTAGTCGTGTCGATAAAATGGGGTTTGTTCCTGAATATACAATGGGGAAATTTGTAAAAGATGTACCGGCCTTAGAAAAAGCAATCCGCCAGATCTATGCCGAAACTAAAGCTGCTCACAGAGAAAAGCGGGAAATCGATCCAAAAGCTATTGAGAGTCGCTTAGCAAGAAAAGTTGCTGAAATTGTTCTAGAAGGCTACGACAAAGATGAAAACAGACTTGGTGCTCAGATTAAATTTGGAATCGAAAAAATCATCACACGTCTATTGGTTAGTATTTATAAGAATCGCGGTCTTGAACGAGAGTTTGAACGCGAGCTTATTGTTATGTTGCTACATGCAGTTAACAAGCCTCCGAAACAAGGCTTATCCACAACCGTGAGTCCTTATTTGCTATTTAAGGCTGGAACTCCGCCTTTTTCCACAGCGCTCGTGGATCCTGCAATTTATATTTTTGAAGCTAAGCTCGATGATGTCTCAAGGATGCGAAGTGGAAAATATCTCGGTGAATACGAAGTGTATTTGAAAAATGACATTTGGGTGCCTGTTAGTAAGTTCATGATAAAGAGAAGGTTTAGCCCAGATGAAGTCAAAGCTCTAAAAATTGTCTCAGAAGATAAAGCTGTAGAAGGTGAGCTCGACCCGAATGCTCCGTGGGTCATAGTGACTCCCGACGGCAAGTTGCCCCAAGAGGTTACGGACATTATTCAGAATAAGTCTGTTACCTTAGGAGAAGATTGATTCTTCATCAATCAGGGCCTAACATATGTTTATGGCCGATGGAAAACCCTTTACTCGTGATTCGAAAAAGTTAAATCAAATTAAAAAATTTGAAGGAAAACCTAAGGCTTTATCTAAGATTTTTTCGGATAAAGATATAGATCTTTTTAGGAACCGATATGCAGAGCTTTCAGAAGCTGTAGCAGGAAGTAAAAAGTTTAGTAGATCTAGAGAGTGGGATAAGCAGCGCAAGAATGAGGTTATAGTTCTTAGGTCTACAGATGATCTCAATCTTATTCAAGAAAAAGTCATGTCACGCCTACAGCCCCATTTCGAAGAAGAGATTCAACTCAAGCATGCACAGTTTTTTTATTGTGAGATTCCTTATACCGTTCATAGTGATTCGCACTTCGAAACTGAAGAGCTGATTCATAAGACGATCGTGATTCCCCTCGAGGTTTACGACAATATGGAAACCTATACAGTTGTGTTTGATCAAAGATGCTATTTTTCTATGGAAGTTGGTGTGGGCAATAAGAGCTTTTATAATGTACCAATGGGACCTGAAGTTATGCCTCAGTGGGTGAGTGACTACCCGGCAAAACAAGTTCTGGATTACAAATCTGAACTTCCGCCACTAAGCGATCTTGAAGGGCAGTTTCCTGTAGAAGTTTACTCGCAGTTAAGTGTAGCCGGCGTTTTTCAATGGGAAAATGGTGTGCCTATTGTGTTTGATCGATCATCCCTCCATTGTGCGAGTGCTCTTGCTTCTGAAGGTATCAGGTATAAGTATGGCCTGACGCTGTTCACGTCTCTGAAGCCTTGAGATTGGCTAAACCTCTAAAATCAGTTGATTAATAGCACTTCTTCTGACAACCAAAATTAGTCTCGAGATGTAATCCTTACATCCAAAAACTCCCTAAAACCAACTCTTTAGCTCTAGGCAATGGCAAATATAATGCAAAGTGTCATAAGCGTTATTTAAATTTATACAAGGACAAAGCAATGAGTATTAGAGCCCTTATCTCGAAACTGAATGTTGTAATTATTACGTTGTTAGTTGTGTCTTCAGTTTTTGCGAACGACTTTCCAAAGTTTGATCGCGGACCAGACCCTGACAATCCAATGCATAGAGAGTTTTTGGAAATCTTAGCAGATATGCCGAATGTTCCAGAACTGTCTGAAGCTCTTCAAGTTTTAGCACCTCACTATAAAAATGGTCAGAAGATGAGACCGGATTTTGGTGCCATGCCTTTTAGAGGTTTGTTCGAAGAAAACTCAATCCAGGTATTAGTGATTGGTCAAGATGGTACGCATATCGCAGAGGCTGCGAACAATCCAGGTATTGCAGGGTTTGGTGGTCGTGTACATGATATGCTTAAGCACTTCGGAATTTTCGATGGTGTTGCATTCACCAATCTATTTGTAAATACGATTTCAGGTCAGTACGGGAGCCGTAACACTCCAACTGTTGTTGAAAAGCGTGGCAAAAAGAGTGTTGTTTATCAAAACGTTATCGAAAATAGACAATGGTTAATGACTCATGAAGGCCCTTATGCTCAGTGGAGAAATAGACTTCTTTCTTGGATTATAAGAAACAATAAAGATTCTTTAAAGATGGTTATGATGCTTGGTCAAGCGGGTAAGGACGCAGGTGCGAATTTCTTTGAAAGCATCGGTGGACAAATTGATGGCCGTGTTTCTGATAGAGACCGGGCTAATACTAAAGTTCCATTATTCGAGATGGTCGGAGCTGGTGGAAATAACGAGTGGGCTGTTCCGATCACTAAAGATGGAAAAGATGTTGCTGAAGTCCTTTATAATAAAAAGAGAAAAGGCGAACGTTACAAGAAGTTCAACTACAAAAGTGCTTCTGATCAAAAGCTAGCGAAACAAATCTTAGCTCGATTCCCAGAAGACGCTGAAAAATTGATGGTCTTTTCAAATGGTGGACCAGATATGAACGGTGTTATGCGAGCCGAACAATTCGGAGGCTGGGACTGGAGAACAGCCAAAGTTAACGGGAAAGAAACTTTAAATATTAAAGGTCTACTAATTCCTGATGAGAATGGTGGATATGTTAGAGCTGGTAATATTGTTTTCACAGGTTCTCCTCATCCAACGTCGTTAAGTATGAGCGATAATCCAAGTGAAATTGTTGAAAGACAACTTCTAGCTCCTTTATATAAAGAAATGAAAATGGGCTGGAAGCCTCCGGTTCCAGAAGAAGGAAGAAAGAGTAATTTCTTAGCTAAAAGAGATTACGATTACGGTCGTGGCGAAGTTCCAAGATCTCACTTAGACCCAGGTATCACTGATTTACGTGGGCTTCCGGTTTCTACTGCAAAGCGCTTGGGTAAAGATGCGATTCAGTTAGGTTCAAGAGATGGTGGAATTACTTATGGTCGCCGAGGAGCTTTAGAAAAAATGGCTAAAGACGATCGTTTTGGAAAACTTCCTGACCCAACTCGCGCTCGTACTGGTCGACCTTTATATAGAGAGTGGATGTTCAAATACGATCGCGGTCCAGATGACTATATGGCAGACCTTTTATTGTTTGATAACTCAATTGATGAAGACAGATTGTTCGCGACTAAAAGAGGTCAGTCTTGGTCTAAGAGTGGAAATAAATCCACTTATGTAAAGTCTCATAGAGATGCAGGTCTGTTTGGACATTACAGAGGGACTTTTGACAAGCCTAAAGCGATTGTTTGGGCTGATCATGCGGATTACGACAGTATTGCTACAGCAAAAGCTATGACTGGTGAGCGTGGACAGATGATCCAAGGTCTTATGGATGATCTCGGAATTGATAAAGATTATCTTGTTTTAAACACTGCTCCTGTTGGGATGGAAGGTGCGACTGCACGTGATTGGGAGTACGTATTAGAGCAAACAGAAGAGTATCGTGAGAATATCATGCGCGAACTTCTTCGACGTGATACGCCTGACTTCGTTCTCGCTGATGGGCCAAATGCTGCAAAAGAAATGGCAAGAATCTTAAAGAAGCTTGATCGTGAAGACGTAAAAGTCATCAATATGCGAAGAGGAAGTAGTTCTAGTTATGGAATTCGCCCTGCGGGAGAAAGAATTAAAGATCAAGTTCGCAAGTATAGACGTGCAAGAATATCGGGTGAGCGCTCGGATATTCCTAGAGAGCACCTATCTTGGAGAGCAAGAGTTTGGGAAGGAACTTCAGGAACTCGTGTATTGACTGCCAATACGAAAAAGCACGCTGGTAAGGCTTTCGCTATTGTAAGACCTGATTGGGCTATGAAACACGAAGTTCGCCTAACACGCGAGACTTATAGAGGCCTTCAAGAAATGCTAGCTAAACTTGAAGCCCATGGTGAGCCGATTCCAAATGAAAGTGTTGCTCACTTTATTGAGCGTCGTTCTGGTTTTGTGACAGAGTGGGAGTCAGCCTTAGCTCGTAGCCTTAGAGGTAACAGTCGCAAAGGCGAAAGTGCTTCAGCAGTTGTTGAATCTTGGTTAAACCTTGAAAACGCAACTTCTTGTCAGGCTGTTTTTGGTTTGTAACCACTATTTGTTCTTGAGTTTTCCACAGGAAAATTAGGAATATTAAATTAAATTCTAAAAAGCTCTACTCAGGTAGGGCTTTTTTTTATTTAGACGCTGATCGATAAAAAAGCTCTTTCCGTCAAGCCAGTCTTTTGTTAGGTTTTAATTTGGTCATCTACTTTAGTCTGGAGAGACCTCAGTAAATATCAAATAAGAAAAGGGGGACAGATGGAACTTGTCCGCAATCCCGATAGTGAAAGTCTATCGAACATTAAAAGATATTTAGACCCTAAAAAAGGCTTGTACTTTTACTTCAGAACTCAAGCACTCCAGATGCAAAAAAGATTTGTTAAGTTAGCGAGTATTGGTTCAACGCCAATTGCATTTCTCCATGGAAACCCGCATATCGATAATTATGCTCGCACTGGAACAGGTTGTGGAATGATTGACTTCGATCGCTCTCGAATGGGCCCTTACTCTTGGGACCTTGTAAGATTGATGTCCTCTTTGATAATTCACAAGGCCTGCCAGGATCATAAATTAGAGGATATAGACAAAAAAGTTTTCGAGTCTTTACTAGAAGGTTACCGATCAAGAATTGAAGATCCGAGTATGAGTTACAAGTCCTATGGACCATTAATGAAAAAGAAACCTCAGGACTGGCAGGTTTCTACAAAAGCCTATCTAAAAGCCAATAAGAGATGGGCTAAAAAAATGCGATCAAACCTCATTGATCCAAAAGACCCGAGGCTCGATGCTCTTTTTAAAGGCTATGTTGAATCAAGAAGAAAATACCACTTTTTAGCTAAATACGAAATTGCGGAAGCAGGGATTACTTACGGATCTCTAGGTAAACTTCGATTTATCGTTGTAATGAAATCTATCAATGACTATGAAGATGATATCTTACTGGATATTAAAGAAGTTTATGAAGATCCCGATACAGATAATTTCTATAACCCTTATCGAAACCATGGTCATAGAATGGTTGAAGCTTCACATCTCTATGCACCTGGAGTGGAGCAGAAGATTGGGTATACGAGTTTAGCGGGTCAGCAGTATTGGGTTCGGCAGATTCCATCACTTCAAATAAAAATCAAAGAATTTTTAGATGATAAATCAGCTGCTGAATTTGCCTACTGTGTTGCAACCCAACTTGGTTTGGGGCATCAGCGCTCTTTACTTTTTTCTGAGCCTGGAAATTTGGTTAAGCACCTGCAAGAAAATTACCAGTATTATATCGATATTTCTTATACGCTTTCTGAAGAGACGTTGAAGGCATATAAGCATTATAGAGAACTTGTTTGCAAAAAGATGTTAAATCTTGGAGAGTCCATTGATCTTTGGTGTTGATGATTATTTATTAATCATTGCACTCGGATTTGCTTCGAGCATAATTAGTTCTTCTTTTGGGCTCCTTGGTGGAGCCTCTCTTCTTTTAGGGCTTAGTTTTTTTTACGACTTTCCAACAGCCATGTTTCTCCACGGAGTTATCCAGCTGAGCTCGGCGTTATCAAGAGTCATCGTTTTTAAATCTCACCTTAAACCGAAATTAATATTCAAATACTTTATTGGGGTCGCTCTAGCGACTATGGTGATTTCCATGTTCATTGGGAAGATAACTAGCGAAAAAAATTATATTCTTTTGAGCGTCTTGATCGTTAGTTCTGTTCACTTTGATTGGTCTCTAGTGCTTGGTAAGATTAGAGATAAGTATCGATTTGTTTTTGTAGGTAGTATTGCAGGATTCCTTGGTCCGATTGTAGGTGTTGTTGGGCCAATTATTACACCTGTTTTTCTCAAAACAAACCTATCTAAAGAAGAATTTGTTGTAAATAAAACGACTTGTCAGTCTTTTGTACACATCTCAAAAGTCGCCCTCTTTTACCCACTTGTAGACCTTCAGCTTAACTCTCACTCTGGGATTTGGTTTTCAGTTCTCATATTAGCAATGTTTTTAGCACATGTTATGGGACGCAAGTTTTTGAGTCACATCTCAAAAGATAACTTTGAAAAAGCAGTTAAAGCCATTTTATATCTAATCGCAATCACTTTCGTATTTAAGGCTTTTCTATAGGTTGCTTAAAGCTGAAAATCTAGGTTCGATCTCTAAGAGAGACTCATTGCGAAGTTCGTCTAGTTGATTTGTGTATTTCCAAAAATCTTTTAACGCCTTTCCTGATGTATAATATTCACTGTCACTCGTTCTTATAAGAGTCTTAATTATTTTTTTAAGATCTTCATTGCGAGAGTCGATATTTTCAATAATTGATTCTTTAAACTCCTTGGGAAGAGCTAAATGCGATAAAGGTTGTGGCCCATAGAGAATTCCATACTGCCAGCGATTAACGATTGGCAATTTGTCTTTGAGTTCTAAAAACCAATCATAGGTGGATTGAATCTCAAAAATATTGTAATTGCACAAAGTAAAATGGATGTTGAGGCGCAAATTTTTGAGAGTGTTGAGTTTTACTAAATTTGGTACAACGTGGTTCTCAAGGCTGTAGCTTCCACCCCTTACGTATTGATAAACTTTCCCCGTTCCATCCACACTGCAAGTCATATAAATTGCTTCAAATTCTTTGAGATATTCAAAATAATCGTCATGAATGAGAGTGCCATTTGTTGTAATAGTAAGGATCAAGTTACTAGCTCGACCACTCTTTACGAGTTCTTTTAAAAACAATAGGTGTTTTTCATCGATAAAGGGCTCGCCACCTTTGATTTCTAAGTACTTAAGATTTGGAGTTTGATTGATAAATTTAAGTAAACCATCTACATCTGCATCGAATACTCGTTGCTCAGCAGTAAACATTTTTTCCCAAAACTTGGAGTCTTGCTTTAGTAACTGTTGGGAATCGCCGTGCCAGTTGCTCGAATTGTGAGGACCACAAAACCGACACTTGAGATTGCATCTGTTAGAAAAACTTAAATCCATATACAAAAGGGAGTCTAGATCCATTTTTTTATTGTAAGGATTTAGTTCCTGACTCTTTTTAGCGATGTCTTTGTAGGTCAGAGCTTGCTGAAGACGTTGTCTTTGAGATGTGCCACCAAGATCTTCTTTGTGCCAACAACTAATGCAGGCATCGGGCTTTTTGCCTTCTAAAAACTCTTGTCTCATTTTTTGAGTTTTTTCAGAGTTCCAAGACGTCGCAGGATCGGTGTCCAAATTTTCCTGACTAATACAGCAAACTCTCCACTTTCCTTGAGGGTGAAGATGTAGAGTATTAAAAGGAGCTGGGCAAAAACTCTCAGGTAGCTTAGATTTTGGTACATCGGCTTTGCTCATATACCTAGGATAGCAGATAGAGCCTTTGAGTCTATTGATCCCTCCAAAGAGTGTTGCCATGCAGAATCCTATGTTGAAGTGTGTTCGAGATGTAGACGAAAGATGAACGTCTCAGTTTGAAACGTCTGAATAAAACCTGATCATATGTAAACCCTATATTGTCACTTCTCCCCTCAGATTGCAGGAGAGCGGGCACTATTTTCGCTTTAAAGAGGGTATGGAGGGTATGTATGGCCTTGAGAAATTTGATAGTCATATTATTCGTATCATTTTTGTCATTAACTTTTGCTTCTGCCGAGAGTATTTCCCAGGCAGTTTCTGAAGGACACAATGATGAAAGTTGTAAAGAGCTTCCCACTGGAGAGGGTGAGGATGCAGCAGAGCAACTCGATCTTACCAAGATGGATGAGCAAGAGGGTGAGCATAAATGGAAAGATGAGTGGACAAACCAAGTGTTCTCTTGCCTTGATCAGCATGGGCAGGACCTTCTTAAAGATGACTTGCCAGATGACTATAAAGAGTTCTGTGGCGGGCCTATACGCCAGCATGTCGAAGCAGATAAAAAACTATTTTTGCTTTCTGTCTTTATTGCCATGGCTAAATATGAAAGTAATTTTGATCCTGAAACTCAAGCAGATATCGAAGCATTTAAGGCTCAAGGTTTAGCCGTTGGAGAAAATCAGAGTAACGATGATCCACCTACAGGTTTATATCAAATGGGTAAGGGCGATTGCCCGGATGGTGGAAGTTGCGATATGAAAGATCCTAATGTGGCAATTTGTGCGGCAGTTAAAAAAGCCAATGACCAAGTTAAAGAAGATAAAGTTTTTGCTGGTTGTAAGAACGAAGATAAGAAAACCTGTAAAGGTGAAGGATGGGGTGGTTTTTCAGCATATTGGGAGCCCATGAGAACTATGGAAACCAATGATGCTGGATTCAAGGCAAATGCAATCAAAAACGCTGTCCGAGGAGTTTGTGCTTGTGGAAATACAAATGCCAGCGGCGGTGGAAGTCGCGGTGGATTCTTTTCTGAATTGCCTGAAGAGTGGAAAATGGCCGCCAGAGGATCTTCTGCTAATATTGATAGAGCCGGTGTAGCTAGTCAACAAAGATTTACTCCCTTTAGCGGCAGAGGATTAAGACGATAAAAATCAGATTTATAGTTGTTAGAATTTTTTAAAGCAGAGCTTAGTCTCTGCTTTTTTTTGATTTGAATCCGATGTTTCTTTTTTAGACGCCTGTAAAAGTTATTTCAGTTTAAGACACTCTCATTAATTTTAACTTGGAATCACCATTGCATTTTAGTTCATTGGGAAAAACATAGTTGGAATAGGGAGGTTTCTTTGGTTTTAGGGAAAAACTTTAGGGGATTGGTTTGTCTAAGTCTTTTTGTATCCGTACTTTTTACTTTGGGTTGTGATAAGCCCAAAAAATTTACGGCTCCAGCAAAAACAGATAACTCGTCTGAAACAAATAATAACAATGAAACAAATAACAATAATGATGTGGTTTGTGCCGAAACAACAGTCGGTCCAAATAGCATCACACTCAATGCTTTGAAGGTCGGACAGTATCACACCGTAGCATGTTCACAATACCACAACGACACTTCATACTCAGGAAATATGCTCTTCATCTGCGAATCCTCGGGATCCTTTAGTAATCCTAATCCAGAAGCTTGCTCACAAGCGGCTCCTCAAGCACTTGATTTAATCGATACGGGGCAGATAGTTGTGCAAGGTGAAGGAGTTTTCAGAACAAATAGTGGTCCAGCAGGAATGGGCGGCATTTATTTTTCTAACGGTGGGCAATTCTGTTGGTTCTCAAGTCCTGAGTCCTATAACGAGTTAACTGGTGGTGTTCCTGCGTTAGGTGAAGATACTATTCCTCAAGCACAGAATAATTTTAGTAACTCTTATGATGGAGTCTGTGGCCAGGATGACGGTGGAAATATTAAATATGTACAAGCGGGTGCTTTTCTTTGGGACTCAGGACCACTTGGACAAGATGCGGTTTATTATTCCGATGGAACATACTATTGTTGGATTCCGTCACCAGAAAGATATGCAGAGTTGTTTCCGAACGACCCCATAGCTGATCTACCTAGATTCACGAGCACTCTTGAGGAACTGGGAATAAAAAACTTTTATACAGGCGCATGCAAGAATTAGAATATATGCAAAACACAAGTCTGCTGGGTCTTAGAACTAGCCTTGTGTTGATGAAATAGTATTAATAGCCTTAAGGCATCTCAAAAACTGGGGGCGTAGATGTCTAAGGCTATTCTTGTTTTTATTGCTGTTTTGTTATCTGCTTTTGCAACAAATGCCAATGAAGTTCCTGAAGGTTATATTGAAGTCAATGATAGTTGTGTAGATCCAACCCATAGTCATTTCGTCGAAGACCCTTTAAATGCTGTGGATGATTACGATTGGCTGATTGATGAGTTATTTACTCCAAATGAAATCAAATCTACAAAGGCTGTCTCTAAAAGTTTTAGACCACATTTAAAAGATTCATTAAAGTTCTTTCCTCACCCAGATCAGTTGGTAATGAGCGAATTAAAAGTTGGACAGGCAAAAATCATCTCAGGTCGAATTACCTATCTCTCTCTTTTTCCTAAGAGATATAAATATAAAGTCACGAGAGTTGCTAACGACCATATTAAGATAACAGTTAAAATTCATTTTAAAAATGCAACTGAGGCTGATATTAATAATTTTGCATATTACTTTCGAAGAGCAGAATCGATTTGGAATAGTAGTCAATGGGCAAGGGACTTCAAGTACTCCTTTCGATTCAAGATTGCGGAGTCTCGTAAAGATGGCTATTTTTCAGTAAATGTTTTAGATAAAACCCGGGGTCCTTATGATACTAACTGGAGCCGAACATGGAGGGGTTTCACTGTAGCCCATGAAATTGGTCATATGATGGGGCTCAGCGACGAGTATGAAATTATTTCAGGCAAAGCTTACTGTTTGAGAAAGTCTCTCATGTGTAGCTCCTGGGCCGGCACCCCCATGAAGCATCACTATTATCATATCCTGCGACGTCTGGTACACTGACCCTAATGGGCACGTATTATTGAAGAAAGCATAGGCTTAGAATAGTCGTTATAGGTTCTACCGCGACCCATTT
>CAZFYV010000095.1:0-11327 GCA_964523195.1 uncultured Pseudobdellovibrionaceae bacterium | reverse complement strand
GTTCGGAATGCCTAAAGAAGCTATAGCACTTGGTTGCGTCGACAATATTGGAAGCTTGGAGCAACTGCGAATTGACCTAATCAATTCTATAACCGCCTCTCAGCAGCCAGCTGAACTTGCATCCTAAATAGAGTCACATAAACATCTAAAATGACTAATTTTTATTGGAATTTTTTGTAAATTAAAATTCTCTTTCCCCCTTTATATCCTGTATTTGTTGATTAATGAATTGGGGGAAAAATGAACTACAAATTATATTCAATCTTTACCGTACTTATTCTTTGTTTATTCGCAAACGACTCGATAGCCAAAGTAACACCAGCAAAGTGTCAGGTGGACATTAAGACTCTTAAGAAACAGGGAAAGCTCAAAAAAATGAACATTAAGGAGCGTAAGTTTTTAGCTTCTGTTGTTAACTCAGCTGAACAGGACCTCAGCTTCTTTAAGAAAAAGTTTAAAATTAATCTCGTCTACGACTGTGCATCTATGGAAAATATTATGCTGGAGTCTGAAGGCACAGAAAAGCCATCCAGAATGGGCAGCATTAGAAGTATGACCAGTGATATTAAAACTTTATTTGAATCGGCCTCTAGACATTATACAGAAGAATTTGATGAGGCTGTAAAAACGGTAGTGGTACGCGCGGTACCAGGCCTCGGAAAAAGAGGAATCAAAGCAGAACTCAAAGATGGTGTTTTAACAATTAGTAGAACGTCATTTAGATACGGTGGCTATACAACTGGCGATTGGAAGCGCTGGATAGAAAGCCAACTCTAATAGCCCCTAAGCTATTAAAAGAACCCAAATTATACCCAACCAAAATCCCACGCCCATGTGATTTAAACTCTCTCACCCGTTGTTTGGTCCATCCCACAAGGATGGACCGTTTTTGACTCAAATAAATACAATTAGAATAAAAAAAGATGCCGATAAGTTTTGAGGGAGTACAAAAAGTGCAAGAGAAGCTAAATCATATCGAAGGTTTAATCAAAACAGGGCAAGGAATAGAGGCTAAAGAAGTTATAGCTTCCATTGAGTACAGAAAACTGACTGAAAAAGACCTAATTAAGTATGCAAATCTGGCGCGGCGATTAAAATTGCCACAACTTGCACTAAAAGCTTTAAACCCAACTATTCGAGGCGAAAGCTCAATGAGCTACCTTCAATCTCTCCCGAAAGATCTCGTAGTGGAATATGCTGGCTCTCTATTCCTCATTGGAGCTATTAAAGAGGGAAGAGAACTGCTTTCGAATATAAAAGATCCAAAACCAAGAGATGCATACCTCTTTTCGGCATTCTCACATTTTGGAGAGTGGGAATATAAAGAAGCTCTCCCCTACCTTGAAACATACAACTCTTTGGTAAAGGGAGATCCCTACTGGGAGCGAGTCGGTAGGATAAATCTAGTCGCAGCACTCATAGCTGAAGGACAATTTGACAAAGCTTCTCCTATATTAGATCAGCTCATTGAGGACATTAAAGAAACTAACAATCACCTACTTCTGGCAAACTGTTTGGAGCTAAAAGGTCAAATGCATTGCCTATCCGGCGACTACCAGAAATCAGAACTGGTACTTACAGAAGCTAGTGAAATTCTCAAAAACAATCTTTCACATGGATACAAGCAGTTTGCTAAGAAATGGAAGGTTATTAATCGAAGTTTGAAAACAAACTCCTATTTACAGCTATTTGATCTAAAATCTGAGCTTAGACGAGGAGGTCAATGGGAAAACCTCAGGCAAGTCGACCTATTTATTGCTCAGATACAAAAAAACTCAGAGAAGGCCAAAGAAATACTATTTAAAAGCCCACAAAAGGGCTTTCGTAGGTACATCGAAAGTCACTTTGGTTTTAGCGATTTAGAGAATGAACTACGAGTAAAAGTTGGAAGCGAAAATACGAAAAGAAAGTGTACGTATTTTGACCCGATAACATGTCAGCTTGGAACTAAAGGACGTCTAGAAATTAAAAAAGGACAGCTTCACCATAGGTTACTAATGATACTCATGTCAGACCTATACAAGCCTTTTTCTATAGGTCGAATTTCTTCATATCTTTATCCAGAAGAATACTACGACCCAATCAATACACCGGGAAAAGTTCACCAAATAATACTACGACTCAGAAAAACACTAAAAAAATCGACGTCCGGCATAGAACTTATCTCTAAAGATGGTCCAGTCTATCTGAAATTCACTAGGCCTCTAGATCTCAAACTTCCAAATAGTTGGCCTCTTGAGAGTAAACTTGAATCAAAGGTCACTTCATATCTAAATCATGTTAACCCAGAGAATTTTACTGTGGTTGATATTAGTTGTTATTTTAAAATTTCAAAACGTGCTGGTAGCGATCTTGTAAAAGACGCTGTTGAGTCAGGCATCATTGTTCCTTTCAAATTCGGATCTAAAACGAAATACAAAAAAGCCTGTTAATAAGTTCAACAGACTCTCTTTCTCTTGATGAAACACTCTAACCCCCTAATATATCACCGATTTATTGGAACATTTTGTAAGTCGAATCCCTTCTCTATCTCTATAAACTAGTTATACATGGGTAGGAAAAATCACGTCTCAGACTAGTACTACGGGCAACTACTGTCAGAGATTGTCAATTAGCCATCTTATACTAAGTGTAGGGCTAAGTGGGGAAAAGGGATGAAACTCAATCTAATAAAAATTCTTTTTATATCGTTGTGCCTCGGCTTGCTCTCAGGGTGCAAAATCGCCATAGAAAAAGGCGGCTCCAACGTTCTCAAAACATCTAATACAACACAAATAAAGAAAGAATCAGATTCATCTGGCGGAAATGCAGACGGATACTCTGGACTTCGAATAAATGTTGATCAAAAGCTTCAACCGGGTGTTAGAAGCTTCGGTACTATCTACGGTGGAACAGCACCTTATACAATTGAAGTTTCAGATGAAGACGTAAAAATAAAGCAGTTAACTGATAGTAGCTTTTCGATCGATGTTAAAACAGACATCACTGCCACAAGAGTTACAATTCGAGTAACTGACAGTGTTGGTGCTGTAGTCGAAGAAACTCTAGAGATCGTATACCTTCAGTATGATTACATAAGAGGTCGACGCGAAGTTTCTAATGAAATCAAACGGGATCAAGAAGGTAATTTTTATATTTTAGGCTACGAATACTTAACTAATGGATATAGCTGGAACGCTGACCAAAGAGTATTTATCCGCAAATATGATCAAGATTTTGTGATTATGCCTGATTATGGAAAAGACGGAAAACTGGAAATTCATTTCGATTGGACTGACGAGGTTATCGGAGGGTCATTTGATATTAATCCTGATGGAAGTATTGTAGTCACTGGAATTGGGGTGAAAAATGATGAAAATCAGGTCTTTGTCGCTACCTACGACAAAGATGCTAATCTACAAGATCTTAAGCTCATCGACTTAATAGAATCAAAGAATACCAAATACGTTAAGTTAAAGAGAGATCAAAATGGCAACAGCTATATTTACGGTTACTATTGGTGGGAAAGAGAGCGTAGCTACTACTTTAAAGCCTCTTCGTTTATTGTTAAATTGGACAAAGATTTAGAAATTGATAGAAACTTTGCTAATCAAGGCATCTATGAGTTCTCTAAAACAAGGTCTAACGGCATCAAAGATGTTCTCCTGCATTCCAACGGAAGCATCTATATTGGAATCAACTATGGAATCTACTCTACGGGTACTGCTGGATACATCTACAGAATGAATTCTAGCGGACAATTAGACACTTCATTTGCTGGGTCCGAAGAAGGACTTCGACTTAAAAACCCGCTACGCCCAAGAACCCACAGAACAGTCGTTAACCTCGTAGAAATACCGGGAAGTGACAAGATTATAATGGGTGCTAGATATCAGGCGCAAAGCAGGAACTTTAGAAGTGGACTCTTAAAATTTAGTACAGAAGGAATCGTAGACCAGAGTTTTGGAGATTCAGGCCATGCTGTCTTCGAAGAGCAAGACATTGATCAACCAAGAATTAGTGAATCTCTCAGAAAAGTCATTCTTGGCCGAGATGGATATCTCTATGGCGTAATTGCTGAAGGATACCAGGCGAGAGCTGTCTTCTTAGTAAAATACGACTTAGATGGAAATTCGAGCCGAGGCTTTTATAAAGACGGCGCGATAAAGTTAAGCATCGGAAATAGAACCGCAACTTATATTAATGATCTTATTCAAAATCCTGATATGTCATTAAAGCTTGTTGGAGTTAGAGGATGGAGTGGCTCTGGTCGCCACCTATTTGTATCAATCAGACAATAAAAAAAGCCAGGCTAGTACCTGGCTTTGCTATAATTAACTCATTGATAAGAACTAAAACTGCATCGATAAACCAACAGCACTGACCATTTTATTCTGTCCTCGGTCATAAACCATACTTGGTCCCATTTGAAGGCTGCTAAGTGGACCGTATATTCTCTTTTTATATTTTCTATGAAGCTTTGAAACCTGAATCCAACGACTTCTAAACAAAAGCGGAGTCAATGAAGCTGCCGCCGCAAATATCGGATAAACACGGTTATCATCATTTACATTGGAAGCCATAAAAATTGAGGCTCCAAGGTTTGCGACCACCGATAAAGTCGTAATCTTCCAACCAAATGAAGAGGCTCCGTAGAGTGCTTCTTCAGCCAAACGCTCACGGGTCAAACGCTGTCTCTTACTATTCCCTCTAGGAAGCTTATCCAAACACCTTTTATAAGGAGAGTAAAAAGCAGAAATGGCCAATGTTCCAACTAAAAAGCTCCCCCCTACGACCTGAGCTAATTGTACTGAGTCATCTAAAGATTGCCTTCTGTCACTATCAGCATCAGTTTCGTACTCTCCATCAGCGGCGAAAGAAGCAACCATAGTCGAAAGGGCTGAAAACTGAATGGGCCAAAAAGCCTTCCACTTGTTGGCAACCTCATCTTTGGCTTCCATGGCGAGCCTTTCAGATGCAAGAGGTTGCACCATGAGCTCTGGATATTCCAAACTTTTGAGTAAAGGGTCTACATTGACTGCTCGAATTTTTCGATTTTTTGTAGAACTTTTTGACTGGGCGTCAGCCGTAACCGCCTGAAAAGGCGAGATAAATATCATTACGAGTAAAAATAGTATCAATCTGCTCATTATGTCATTCTCTGTTGTTGATTTAGGTGTCTAAAAGATATTCTAATAACGTTAATTAAGGATATTCTTGAGGGACCATGAAAGCAATTTATTCAGTATTTTTTAGTTTATGCATAGGTCTATTGGTACCGACCATTAGTTCGGCAAATAGCAAAACTGTAGGTACAGTTGTGAAAGTCAGTGGTTCAGCAACTATTCTTGTGAATGGAAAGTCTTCAGCAGCAGGCCCAAAGCCTAGAGTTTCCTATGAAGGTCGCTACTACACAGAGAAAAAGGTTAGAAGAGGCACAAAAGTCCGTCCCGGGCATATTATAAGAACGACTCCTCAAAGCTCGGTAAAAATTATTTTCTCAAATGGAGATCATTTTCTAGTTGGCCCTTCAACAAGCTATTTATATAGCTACCGAGCCAACAAAAAAGGCAAGGATAAAAAACCAACTATAGATATCTACTATGGAAAGCTCAGAGCTCTCATCACTAAAGATAAGAAGAATCCTCGTTCAGATTTGAGAGTAAAAACTAAGTCTGCAGTGGCTGGAATTCGCGGAACTGACTTTTACGTTTCTTTTCATGGAAGCGATGGAACACAACTCAAAGTGATGCGTGGAAAAGTGGCGCTAAAACCAATTTTAAAAGTAGTAAAAGAGGCTCCCGCTAAAGTTAAAAAAATGCGAGAAGCCGATCCTTCTAAGCCAGATGAAGAAAACATTACTTCGCAAGAAGTCGTGGAAGAAGTCGAGGGAAAAGAAGTCGAAGTTGGAACAGGATCGAGTGTCGTCGTCAAAACCTTTGAGACCAAAGAGGAAGCACAGGACCAAGTAAAATCGATGCAGAATACAAAACTCGAAGTCGTTAAATCTAAAGAGATCGAATCAGTTCCTGTGGCAATAACAATGGCTCCAATTACCAAAGAAGAGCTTCTTAAAGTACAGTCTATTTCAGTGGTCAAACAAAAGCCTACACCTCAAGGTAAAAAGGCTGAAGATTCCGCTACAACTATTACACAAGCTGAGACCAAAGAACTAGAGGTTCTTGAAAAGAAAGCAACTCAAGCTCTAGTAAAAGACATAACAAATTACACTCCTGAAATAATGGATAAAATTAAAGACACTGACAAATCTGACAGTGAGAAAATAAATACGGCCGTTCTTTCTAACCTTTACAAACAAGCTCCAGCTGAAAAGCCTAAGTCAAAACCAACTAAGGGTGATATCGACTCCATCGGGCAAGACATCTACGACACCTATTTTAATATCGAGGACTAATCACAGGATATTCCTGTAGTTCGTCTTTTATCGGGGGATAAATGGGAAAAAGTAGCTTAGCTATTATTGTGTTTTCGTTATTTGTAATGGGGTGTGCAAGCACTCCTGATTATCAAACCAACAGAAAAATTTGCGAAGACTTCGAGTACTACGTGGCCTTCGAGCCTGGGCAGTCTATCCAAATTGATAGAGTCGAAGAGATTCTCTACGACTGTAGATATACAGGAAAAGTCTTGAATCAAGATGGAGATCAAGTAGGAAAACTCTCTGTTACACCATTCAGACTGATTGGTAAGGACCGTTTAGATACTCACGACCTTTTCATGCAGTACGAAAGAAATAAAGACGATTTGGTTATCTCTCAAGCCAAATACAAAAAGATTGAAAAGGGAGTTAAATACAAAAACCTAATCAAATCCTACCCTATTAAAGATAATCCTAAAGCACAGGAACTGGTCGTTTTACTGCAGCATGAGACGTTTCAAGTGTTCTTAAGTATGAGAAACAAAAATAAAGATAGTAAACTGGTTTCAGATTTCGAGAGGTTTGTATCCAAGGTAGAGATCACCAAAAAGGATTAAATATATTCAATATGAATCATTTCAGCGACCTGATGAAGAAACCAATCTCTAAGCATTGGGTCGCTAAATTTTAGAGTTAAATTTCCATCAACTTCCACGACTCTTCCACTGTAGTATCTAAGAATCTCGTCAGTAAGGTGAAATGTTTTAATTTCACCACTCGCATCGATATAAAGGCCAGTCTTTAACTCTTCATTAGCAATCGATCCAAGATAAACATATCCGTCAAGACCTTCCTGATCGATCATAATCTTGTAAGAATAGAATCTATAGATGCCTTGCTCTCTTACCATATGCTCCCATATTAAAGACTTCGAATGGGCACTGAGAGAAGAACCAAACAACACACCAAAGGTGGCTTTTACCAGCTGATTTACTTTATAGTTATTGTGATTAAGTGTGCTCATATGGTGTAAAGCTTCAAAAGGATCAGAACATTGAATTGGGGCACCAACAATTTTAGAGCCACTGGAATCACCAAAAGAGGTGGCCAGAGCGCTGGACACACAAAAAACCATTGATATTAGACTGAAAAATATAGATTTAGAAACCATGAAATTCCGATTCTCCTGACACCCGTTCCATTGCAAAAGAATCACCAGAGCTACAAATAACGAGATCTCTACTTAGATAGATTGAATGTTTAAGTTTTCTACAGGAGAGACATTTTAGGGCTCGAACCAGCTATCACTCTGGTTTTGAGTGCTTTTAAAAATAAAAAAGGTCCGCACTGAGCGAACCTATTTTATCAACGTGGAGAGGAGACTTTAATTAAATGCGACGTTAATTTGCCCTAGGGAAATATCGCTAAAATCAACATCATCAAGTGGCTTTTGATTTGGCTCTACAGTAGCCTCTTGGTGGAACTCTCTAAGACCTTGCGCCTTCTTCATACTGTTTAATCCTAAATTATCACCAGTGTGACGTCTCTCTAATCCGTGTAACAAACCGGCCATTTGGATGTAGGATTTCATTTTGTGCTCGCGATCCATCCAAAACTTTTGCCAAGTTGATTTCTTGTCAAATTCGATAATACAAAAGAATGTCATTCTCGTTGTATTCTCTCGGATCTCTACATGCTCAACGCCGTAGAGCTCAACTAATTCATCGATATATTTGGACCAAACTTCAGCAAACTTTTCCATATTGTTTGGCATAACTGTAAACTCAGTGACCGACTTAAATTTCATCGTCTTACTCCTGTTCCCCACGTTTTATTCAGTCACGTTCTACACCCTCAGAATAAGATAAGCGGGTGCCTATACCTGACACGTATCAAATCAATACGCTCAGGAGTAAGATAAATCATTTGAGAGTCTCAAATTGAGATTATTCGCCCTGACCTGCTGTTGGAGCACCTTCGATGAGTGCTTGAAAATAGCCAATCGCTCGAGGGTCGTACCATTCTTCTTCCCCGATAACTTTTCGAACAAGCTTCTTGTTCTTGTCTAAAATGAAAGTCTCGGGAAGCCTTTCTACTCCAAACTTATTGGCTACTTTTCGATCTGGATCCCAAAGCATATAGGTATTAGACTTTGGCTTACCAAAGGCTTTTAGGAAAATATCGATATCTTTTTTGTCTTCGTCAGCGGAAACAGCAATAAAAACTAACTCTCCTTTAAAGTGGTCGGCTAGTTTAACCATTGATGGGTACTCTCGCACACAAGGCTCACACCAAGTGGCCCAGAAGTTCAAAACAATTACTTTGTCTTGGATCTGTTCCATCTTAAATTCAGTACCATCCATATTTGGAAGGACAAAATTAGAAGCGCCTTTAGTCTCTAGCTCTTCAATGATGTTATATCTTTCAGGCATTTTCTCTGTGTTATTCTTTTCACTGTAGTACATCCAGCCTGCGTACAGAATTCCTGACATAAGCAATGTTCCAATAAGACCTTTAATATAAACCATCGATTCTTTCCCCCAATAAAGAGGTCTAAACTACTGATATTTTTAGACTCAAATATCTATTTAACTCACTTTTAGTGGTTAAACAAAAAAAAACGGAGCAGCTAGGGCTACTCCGTTATCAATTCAAAATAAGGTAAGAGACTATTTCTTTTTCTTAGCCGATTTCTTAGCTTTTTGAGCTGCAGGCTTGAGCTTAGTCTTTTTCCAGTTTGTCTTACGAGAAGCTTCAGCAATTTTACGCTTCTTCTTCTTATCCGCAGCAGCTTTTCTCATAGCTTGAGACTCTTGGTAGTCTTGGTATTGCTCTGGAGTCATTTCTTTCTCTACAAGCTTTCCACCAGACTTACCTTCACCTGGAGCACGAACTTTAACTTTAACGTTCTCTTTACGAGCCGCTTCAGCTTTTTCGAAGTCATAATCCACAAATTCAATAAAAGCCATCTCAGCATTATCACCAGGACGATTTCCAAGCTTAATGATACGAGTGTATCCACCTGGACGATCTTTCATTCTTGGAGATAGATCGCTAACAATCTTGTGTACAGTATCTTTATTTGGATACTTAGACATTAGCACTCTGTTATCAGTTAAAGTCGCATCTTTACCACGAGTAATCGCTTTTTCAACGTGTCTACGAAGCTCTTTCGCTTTAGGCAAAGTAGTTCTAATTCTCTCGTACTTAACAAGTGAATCTACAAGGCCGCGAATCAAAGCAACGCGTGGTCCAGACTTTCTACCAAAATGACTTGTAATTCTTCTGTGTCTCATCTTTTCAGCTCTCCTAAAATTCGGCTAAAAAATTTGGAACAAATTTAGTTTTGCTCCATGCCTCCAGGTGCAGCTGTAGTAGCAGCAGCCGGTTGCGTAGGTTGTTTAGGTGGAGGAGGATTGTTCGGATCCCAGTTTGCTGGTGGCCATCCATCAATCTTCATTCCTAAACCAAGTCCCATCTCAACTAAAATCTCTTTGATTTCGTTTAGAGACTTACGACCAAAGTTCTTTGTTTTTAACATTTCAGCTTCTGAACGAGTAACAAGCTCACCAATGTAGCGAATGTTAGCGTTCTTCAAGCAGTTAGCACTACGAACTGAGAGCTCAAGATCATCAACAGATCTGAAAAGATTCTCGTTGAATGAAGGAGCTACGCGTTCTTCTTCTACTTCCTCAGGCTCGATGCTTTCATCGAAAGTAAGGAAAATTTGAAGCTGCTCTTTAATGATCTTCGCACCAAGAGAAACACCTTCTTCTGGCTTCAAAGATCCATCAGTCCAAACTTCAAGAGTTAATGCATCGTAATCTGTTTTCTGACCAACACGAGCAGAAGATACAGTGTAGTTAACTCTCTCAACTGGGCTATAAAGTGAATCGATTGATACGAAATCAGGACCAATGTGTCTTGAATCGTGCTCTTCAGCCGTAACAAACCCACGACCAAAAGAAACAATGATTTCACAGTTAAATTTAGCATTAGCACCCAAAGTAGCGATATGCTGTTCAGGGTTTAAAACCTCAACTTTATCGTTAACTTGAATGTCTTTTGCAGTGACTGTTCCCTGACCTTCTTTTGAAATTCGAAGAGTCTGAGGCTCAGACGTATACATCTTAAAGCGAACTTGCTTAAGATTTAAAATGATGTCTGTGACATCTTCCATAACATCTTGAATTGTAGAAAACTCGTGAAGAACGCCTTCGAACTTCGCAGCTGAGATCGCAGATCCCATCATTGAACTCATAAGAATTCTTCTCAAAGAATTTCCTAAAGTTGTACCATAACCACGCTCTAGTGGTCTGATAGTAAACTTACCATAGATATCCGTAAGACTATCTTTGTCTACTTCAAATCCAGTTGGCTTAATTAAATCCCGCCAAAACTTATAGTAATGCTCTTGCATACGGTGTCTCCCTGATCCTTAATTGATCTAGTTCCCTTATCTTGAATAGAATTCCACAATCATATTCTCTTCAGTAGGAACTGTCACATCTTCTCTTTTAGGAAGATCTTTTAAGGTCCCCTTGAATGCCTTGTGATCTGCTTCCAACCAAGTTGGCATCTCGCGTCTAGCGGCAGACTCAATGGCAGCCATAACTTTATTCATTTCTCGAGACTTCTCACGAACCTCGATTACATCCCCAACTTTCACCTGAATGCTTGGAATATTGGCTTTTTTGCCATTTAGAGTGAAGTGGTTATGCTTCACTAGCTGGCGAGCCTCTCTTCGACTTGATGCGAAACCAAGAGTGTAAACCACGTTATCGAAACGAGTTTCCAACATAGACAGAAGGTTAGCACCAGTTTCACCTTTACGACGGTCCGCTTCTTTAAAGTAAAGAAGGAACTGCTTCTCGTGCATCCCATAGTATCTCTTAACCTTTTGCTTTTCACGAAGCTGAAGAGCAAATTCAGAGAACTTCAATCGAGACTGACCATGTTGCCCTGGAGG
>CAZFYV010000094.1:0-11343 GCA_964523195.1 uncultured Pseudobdellovibrionaceae bacterium | reverse complement strand
CGTTTCAAAAAACGCTATTTTGTGGCATGCCCGCGATTCAAATGCCTCCGCTCCAGTCACCTGGAGAGATTCCGCAACTGCGGGATGGCGACGAATTGAGCCGGGCCACCTTAAAGAATCACATCATGAGAAACGGCTCCAGCACCGACTCGTTCCATATTGTTGATAAATTTCTTAGCAAGTTCCGTAACGGAAGGACCTTCAGGAATCTGTAGGTAGTTCTCGTCAACACCTGGGCAGCTTGTTGGAACCATAAAGCCAAATGTTGGATGCTTAACCATCGGCTGCTGATCTAATTTTCCAGACTGAATGGCTTTGAGAAGCTCACGACTGACTCTGATTGGAAATCTAGGTCCCTTGCCGTAGCCGCCGTTTGTCCAGCCAGTATTTAAAATCCAAACAGTAGCATTGTTTTCTTCAATACATTTTGCCATTAACTTTGCATATTCAGAAGGATGTCTAGGCATAAAAGGAGCGCCGAAACATGCACTAAAGGTTGCTTGTGGTTCAGTTACACCTAGCTCTGTACCAGCAACTTTAGCCGTATAGCCTGAGATAAAATGATACTGAGCTTGCCACGAATCTAACTTTGCTACCGCTGGAAGGGCGCCAAAAGCATCTGCGGTTAGAAAAACCACCGTATTAGGTTTGTCAGATTCTTGATTTTGGTTAAAACACTTTTCTAAGGCAGAGATATCATAAGAACCTCTTGTGTTTTCTGTTTTTTCACCATTGTTAAAATCGATTGAGCGAGTAGAGTCGTCTGCAACCACATTTTCTAGAATAGAACCGAAGCGGTTAGCTGCTTTGTAGATTTCTGGCTCAGCACTTTTAGAAAGGTTAATAAGCTTTGCGTAGCAGCCACCTTCAAGATTTGAAAGGCCTGTATGAGACCAAATAATCTCATCATCACCAATCAGGTGTCTGTCAGGGGCTGCAGATAAAGTTGTTTTACCTGTTCCTGATAAGCCAAAAAGAACTGAGGCATTTTGGCCTTTCTCATCACAATTCGCCGAAGCGTGCATAGGGAAAATGTCTTTCTCAGGTAACAGATAGTTGCATAAGCTAAACGCTGACTTTTTGATCTCCCCAGCGTATACAGTTCCGACAATACAAACTGTTAGGTCAACAGGATCAAGAATAATTGCTGTATCAGACTCTAAATTTAAGCCATGTTCAGTGGCAGTACCATAAGGATCGTGGTAGATTTTGATAGAACCCCAGTTTTTGCAAAGTTCTTTTAGCTCAGTGATGGGTTCTGTTCGAAACATATTATTCGCGAACAAGATATGCCATGGAGAAGTTGAAGTGACTTCAATTGGGAAACCACCAACAAAACCTTTGTATTCGTAGGTCTCTACTGATTTGTGTTTTGTTTGAATTCCTTTGAGAAGTTTGTCTTTACTTTCTGGATCGATTCCTTTGTTTCCTCCGGCCCAATTGATTGTATTTTCTAATTCAGGGTGACGAGTGATATAGCGTTTATCAGCCGCGCGACCCGTGAATTTGCCAGTTTCAACAATTAAGGCTCCATCTTTACTAAGTTTAGCGACACCCTTGCGAACAGATTCCTCGATAAGCGAAAGTTTAGACATATTCATCCCATTACTAGTTGAAAGTTAGAATTTGATTTGGCCTGGTTTTAATCTTTTTTGACTGAAAACTCAACTGGAGAGCGACTAAATTCAAAACTTTCTATAGTGGGTTAAATGGTTGAATTTATTTAATTATTCGATATTCCACAAATTTTGATTGTGGCTAATAATCTCTAGCTCGGTTGATTCTTTGTATTTATATTTGCTGCATATGCGAAGACTACGGTGAGTGATTTTGAAATCGGTGAGTTTTGCCCTTTTCTAATCTAGTTTCTCTGTCTGAAGTTCAGTCCAACATTGAATATAATTCGATTAATCATAGAATAGTAAAAGATGAATGAAGTTAGTTTAAAAATCTATAAGTTAATAGCCTACATTTCTATAGTTTTGATCTCGAGCCTTGGAACATTCATTATTGCGGATCTGATTTATTCATCATTTGATTCGTCCAACCCATGGGAAACCAACAGTCTCTATATGAATTACGGAGCTCCCCATTATTATAAACCTTATCCCTATATCATGTTTAAGAGTGAGCCTAATGCAAAATTAGACACTGGTGATTTCTCTAACGAGATTGGATATCGCGGTGCTGTTCCATCATTAAAAAAGCCGGACGATGAGTATCGTATAGTTATATTGGGTGGTTCAACTGTGTTTGGGTGGCAAGAAGATAAAACTTTACCCGTTAATGTACAGAAAGTTTTTAAAGAAAAAGGCTTGAAGAATGTTAAAGTCTATAATTTTGGAGCCGTATCTTCAGGATCAGGGCAGGCATTGGCACGAGTCGTTTACGAGGTTTCGGATTATTCTCCTGATTTAGTGATCGCTTATAATGGATCAAACGATTTTGAGCATCCCTTTTTTAGAGATCCACGGCCAGGCTATCCCTTTAATTTTTTAGTTCACGAAGCGAATCCTATCTTTTTAAAGGATCCGAGTGATTTTCCTCTAGTTGCGACCCTCTTGTATCGAAGTGCTATTTTAAGGAGGTTTCTGAAAGGGTATTTTGTAGAAGCATTTGCCGATAGGGGAAAGATTGGGAAAGAGGTGAATGAGCGTTCAGAAGATTGGTTTAATGACATTATATCTGAGTACCTTGATAACATGAACAAGATAGAAATTGTCTCGAGAGCTTTTGGCAGCGATTTTATAGGGATACTTCAGCCCATGGCTTACTTTAAAGATAAGTTGGTTGGAATAGAGACTAAGCATCCTTATAACGAAATGAAAGATTACTACAAGTTACGAGAAATTTTTTATCTGAAGACAAAAGAAATGGAAATAGAGAGTATCTCGGATTTTACGGAACTATTTAAATCTTATGAAAATGAGGTTTTTACTGATAGTTGCCATCTGCACGAACAGTTCAACTACGATGTTGCAAAAAAGATAGTCGACCTCATCCTGTCTAAAAAAGCCATCGCGACGAAGATAAAAAGTCTACATTGATCTTTGAAATTTTGCTTTTTTAGAAACCCACTTTTGGTACTCTTCATTTAAATCTTTTATTTCACAATAGGTCTTAATAAAAGGCTCCATACTTCGCTCAACACTCAAACTGATGAGATTAACAAGAGTACACTTTTTATCTAACATCTCTGCAAGTGCTTGTGAAACCATATAATGGTAATGAATCTTTTTCGGATCAAGTTTAAATGGATGACCAATCTGTCTAACGTCTTCAGGATGTCCTTGCTGCGCAAGCCATTTATAGTCGACCTTTTTGTTAGCCGAATAATGATTTGCTAAGCCTTCTTCAAACCACTTTGGAATAGCCTTTTTATATTTTTGTCTAAGAATGACGTGAACCAGTTCATGTGCAAAAACAGTGTCAAAATTTTCGTCCGTAACTTTGGGACCGAGATGAACGGACTGTTTATCTCCACGGCTCATTGTTACTGCCATGGCTCTTGCACCAAGAGGATGTGCCTTGCCGAAGTCTTCTTGAGTCGAATAAAATGTGACGGGGATTCGACGAATAGTCCACTCGAGTTTTCTTTGCATCCTCGCTGTAACTTTTCTGACTCTCACGCTTTTTAGCCAGCTAGGTACATTTTCTAGGATCGCAGCATTGGTCATCATTTTGTTGCTGGCTAAAGACTCAACACTAATAAGAGATGCAAAAATAGTAAAAATAAATACACGACTTAGAACCATTGTTATACCCCTGAAAATCGTTGAAATTGGTTCCCAGTATATTGGAAGAAAGATGTGAATGATATGGCTTTTTGTTTAAAATGTTCGATACAGCTCCGAATTTGGAACATAATTCTTTAGTATAAAAAGGGAACTAGCCGTTTGGTGGTTTTACGGTAGTCATCATAGTCCTTAAAGCTCTTAGAGAGCAATTTCTCTTCATGCTGAATCTTTAAAGCTAAGATAGTGGTCAGGCCTAGAAAGCCAAATAGATTGGTGGTGGTGAATAAGAAGAGGACTCTTCCAAGGCTCCATATAAGGAGGGCTGTATACATTGGGTGTCTAATAAATCGATATGGACCTGATCTTATTAAACTTCTGCTTGGTTTCGGTTCGGGGAAGACAGAGAATTGTTTACGCATTGAAATGAATGCCCAAACCGCAAGGGTCACTGCCATCAATGCCATCATTGTTGCTCCAAAGTGGGAGTTCCTATAATCGAGGAGCAAGATACTGACAAAAATAAATTGTCCTATAACGAGCATTTTGGATAGGCGGGACGAATTACTCATCTAGTTACTCTGCTTCCTTTATTCATATCTTATGAAATCCCATGCACTGTGTTTAAGAGGTCTATTGTAAATGCTGTAAAAGAAATCTAGAAGTAGGCTAGACTCTCTCTCAATTACCGCAAATAGTTGCGTAATTATAGATATTTATAGATTATTTTTCGCTAAAATGGCACATAATTTATATCATATTGGGACGTAACAGTTATTGAGATCCAACGAATCCAATAATGCGTATATAAATATAAATTGGAGTGAATAATGGGATCATTAAAATTTGTTTTTCTAAGTTTAGCGACACTTACACTTTTACTTGGTTGCGGAACGACCCACGCCGAAAACAAAAAGTCTGTCGATAAAGAGAACCTTTCTGTGGCCACCTTTGCTGGGGGATGTTTTTGGTGCATGGAGCCCCCATTTGAAAAGTTGCCAGGAGTACACTCCGCAGTATCGGGTTACGCTGGAGGTAAAGAAGTAAATCCCAAGTATAAGGATGTTGCTGGAGGCAAGACGAGTCACCGTGAAGCTGTACAAGTTCATTACGATCCCAAGATAGTTACATATAATGATTTACTAGAAGTTTTTTGGAGAAGTATTAACCCCACGGATGATGGTGGTCAGTTTGTTGACCGAGGCTTTCAATATAGTTCAGCCATTTTTTACCATGGAGACGCTCAGAAGGTGGCTGCTGAAAAATCACTGGAAAACTTAAAAGCTTCTAAGAGATTTAAAAAAACTATTGTAACTCCAATTATTAAGGCATCCTCTTTTTACAAAGCTGAAGATTACCATCAGGACTATTACAAAAAGAGTTCAATTCGCTATAAATACTATAGGTACAATTCGGGTCGTGATAAGTTTATTGATAGTGTTTGGGGTAAAGATCGAGCCTACGTTATTGAGCGAGATCGAAACCAAAAGTATAAAAAGCCATCAGCTGAAGCGATAAAGAAGAAACTATCTAAGGTTCAGTTTTACGTGACTCAAGAAGATGGTACGGAACGGCCATTTAAGAATGAATATTGGGACAATAAGAAACCAGGTATATACGTAGATATTGTTTCAGGTGAACCATTGTTTTCTTCTACTCATAAATTTAAGTCTGGAACTGGCTGGCCGTCTTTTACTCAGCCCATCGACAACAAGTTTATAGTTAGAAAATCGGACTACAAACTTTTTGTTAAGCGCGTAGAGGTAAGATCAAAATTTGGTGATTCCCATTTAGGTCATGTTTTTGAAGATGGGCCCCAGCCGACAGGCCTGAGGTATTGCATAAACTCTGCTGCTCTCGAATTTATACCTAAAGAGAAAATGGAAAGTCGAGGTTACGGTGAATATTTGAGCTTGTTCGAAAATGCCTCTAAACTGTCGATGAGAGACTCTCGGAATTAAGAAAAGGGGCAAAAAGCCCCGATCAGACTTCAATCTCTGGAACTTCCAGTTAACATTTGGATGAAAATATATATAATATCCCCATGATTATTTATCGTGGGGGAGTCGATGAAAACGTACACCAGTATATTTTTAAGTTTTATTGTGGCAGTCCTTTTTCTAGGAGTATTCACTGGTTGTCAAACCACAGACAAATCAGAAGGCGTCGTCGTGGATCCAAAAACCTCTAGGCACGGATGGACAGTTTTTAGCGGGCCTAAGAGAACCTTGGTAGACGTCAATGATGAGGGATCGATAGCACGAGGAAAAGCTTTGTACCAACAACACTGTCAGAAGTGTCATGGGCCAAAAGCAACTGGAGATGGCCCTTTAGCTAAAGAGTTAGGTTTAAAGCCAAGAAACCTTAGAGTTTATCAAAAACAATTGCCAAATTACTATATTGTTATGCAGATCAATAAAGGAACAGGCGAGATGCCGCGTTGGCAGGATACATTATCTTCGAGAGAGTCTTGGGATCTTAGTAATTTTATTCGCAGCTTAAAGTAATATAGATTCATGATGATTGAGGCAGGCAATTCTCAACTAGGTGGCCCTGTTGAGGTCATTTGGGAACCTAAGAGATTTAAATCAAAACTGTTTGAAATCATAAGCGAGGCAAAGTCTAAGCTCTGTCTTTCGTTTTATATTTTTGAGAATGATAAGTTTGGTAGTGAGGTCATAGAAGCTTTAAAAGCTAAAGCCCGACAAGGCGTTCTTGTAGAGCTATTAATTGACGGCTTTGGTTCGCTGAATTTTATTGAATCTCTGAAAAAAATTGAAGGGTGTAGCGTAAGAGTTTACCATCCCTTGCCATGGCCGTTTTCAGGACATTGGTTTCAATGGTTTAAGTTTGGGCCCAAGTTGCTTTGGTTTCTGTGGAACGTTAATATTCGAAATCATCAAAAAATGTTAATTGCTGATGATAGCGCTGCCGTTATCGGCAGTCGAAATATTCATAGCGAGACTCTTGAGTGGCATGAGACAAGTCTCGTTTTGTCTGACCAGTCTGATATAAAACAATTACAACTGATTTTTGACTGGACCTGGAGTCGATCTCACTCGAAATTTTTTAAGAATCTAAAGGGACGCCTAACTCCTGGAGCAAAATTAGATTGCAAGAGACTCTTTAGTAATCACACGAGGGAACTAAGGAAATTAAAAGCATTGATGATTGATTCACTCCTAAAGGATGCTAAACGAAGAATTACTATCGTAACTCCCTACTTTTTGCCCTCGAAGAATGACTTAAAGGCAATGATTAGCGCAAAGATTAGGGGAGTGAGTGTAGAGGTCTTGTTGCCATCTCTGTCCGATGTTCCTTTTACTAAGAAAATTGCTCAATATTATTACTCTCGGCTCTTATCGAATCAAATCAAAGTTTATGAGCTTAATGATAAGGTACTGCACGCCAAATATATGATCGTCGACGACTACATTTTGGTGGGGTCTTCTAACTTCAATAACAGAAGTCGGATTCGAGATTTGGAAATTGATTATCTTTGTAGTGAGCCTCAAACTGAAAAAACTTTTAACCAAGGTTTCCTAAGAGACTTAAATCAATCCACAGAGATCAAAGTGCAACCAAAATTAAAGTTACTCGACCTTTTTTTGGTTAAATTCTCACTGTTCTTCTTTAGAAGTTGGTTTTGAGATGTTGAAAGCGGTTACATTTAACATTCACAAATTTTATGATTTGTTTAATTTGCGATACACTCTCGAACCTCTAAGGGGCTTTTTAAGAGAACACAATTTTGATATTGTTTTTCTTCAAGAGGTCAGAGGAGTGCATCCGAAAGGAAAGCGATCAGACTTCTCGAAAGATCCTCTTGAGTTTTTAGCAGATCAAGTTTGGAGTGACTTTGCCTATGGAAAGAATGCAATCTATACGGGCGGACACCATGGGAATGCGATTCTCTCTAAATACCCTTTATTGTCTTGGAGTAACCACGATATTAGTAATCACTCTTTAGAGCGCAGAAGTCTACTCCATGGCAGAGTTGAGGTTGAGGGAAAAGAGCTAGAGCTTTTTTGTACTCATTTAGACTTAACTCAGTGGGGGCGACAAAGACAAGTGATTAAAATTCGAGAGATTATTTCTAAAGAGGTTAAAGGCAAGAGCTCGATCATTTTTGGTGGAGACTTTAATGATTGGAATGGAAAAATAAAAAACTCTCTACAAAAGATAGGCCTTTTATCGATAGAGCCGTTTAAGACTTATCCAAGTAAACTTCCGTTTTTAGAGTTAGACAGAGTTTTCTATAGAAATATAGTGATCGTGGATCAGGGGGCCGTTACCGACAAGAAAGCTCGAAGCCTATCTGATCATATTCCTCTTTATTGTGAATTCGAACTCAGGTAGTTTGAAGTGGAAGAAAAAGGTGCTATAGAGCAAAATAGGCGTTTTATAAAGATTCTAAATGAGTCTTTTTTACTCTACGAATTGGGCTAAAAAAGTGGGAATATTCATTCAAAATTACAACTTTTAGAAAAATCTATAGGCTCGGAATCTGGCTGTTGTATTGCACTTGTTTCCCCTTAAATTATCGAATACATAGGCCGTGGATTAAAAACTAAGGAATGAGTATGAAAAAGTGTCTCTATATCGCTGTGATCGTTATGGCTGGATTTTTACCCATTTTGGGTACTTCAGATATTTCTCTGGCCGCCACGAATTGCGGTCAATCAGACCTCAATTGTCGAGCTAAGGTTTATCGAGATTATTATCGTAAGCAGCTTTTGAAGATGGGCTTACGTGTTCAAAGGGACGAACCTTATTTACCTAGAACTGAATTCACTGAAGACTTTGCCAATCTTCAAGAGTGGGTGCATCGTCATGAGCGTTTTGTAACGAAAAACAAGCGAGGAATGGACTTAATTTTTGTTAAGCCGGTTAGAAGCCTGAGCTTAGATAGAGATGTGGCTCCAGTTTTTGAGAAGATGTATCAAACATACATGAATTATCTTTCTGAGTTTCCTTATAATTTGGAAGTCCACTTATCAATGTTCACAGACGAAGACTATCACAGTGAGTTTAAGGGAAAGCTGATCTCTGCCTTCGGTGAGATTATATACTCGTTAGCTATAACCCATGATGATGATTTGCCTTATTTTAATAGCAAGGCGTGCGATTATTTTACTCAGCCATTTAACGGCTTGTGGTATTCACTTCACTCGATGCTATTGATCGATAAGATGATGAGTGATCTCAAAACCGAAGAGTGGTCTCAGTACAAAACTCAAAACGGATTTGTTGTAGATCGAACGCAAATGGAGTCGGTTCTAAGTGAGCTTATCGTTCTGGTGAATGGAGTTGAATTCTAGAGTCAAACTTCAGAATTCTTGCAAATCCTTTTATTTAATTTCTTTTCACAAAGTATTTTAGGCAAGATAACGACCTGTTCAATACCTGTTAGAGGTTTGAACTCTAGGTAATTCCTCGAGAACTTGACTTTTTGATTCTCGAATTTAACCCATACCTCTTTTTGATCAAAGCTTGTTATAACCACACTATATTTTTGGGAGCTAAACGTAAGGGCTTGACTATGAAGGGGAGCGATAAAGCTCCCTAGAGTAAAAATCAGGGTCAGGACTAGTTTCATTTAGTTTTCCTGTCCCACAGAGCCTCCACCTTGCTCTCTCGATCCAATGGGTCTGAATGGTAGGGATTTAAGCATGATTGTCTGAGTGAAATCTTCAACATTTCCTTCAGCGACTGCCGCAAGAGCTTGCTCATTACAGGTTTCTCGAAGACTCTCTTCGAAACCATCGTTTGATTGAAACAAATGGCAGTTTCTAGGATAGTTTTGCCTAGACATGCTCACAACAACGTGAAGTTGAGTGCCGTTACAACTGACTTTGTGGTAAATAAAGGCACATTTTTCGTTTTCAACGGAGCCTTCAGTACTCTGTGAAGATTGAATAAACTGGCATTTGCTGATTTCAATCTCTTTTCCGTCAGCTAGTGTTACAGTGCCTGAGTCCTGACATCCAATTCCATGGGCTGGAATAGTGAATAGACCCATCGACAGGGTCAAAAGTATCATTCTAATCATTAGTTTCTCCTCGCTTATCTATAATATGGAGCAACTAATGTTCCTGATGAGGGTGGGCTAAGTTCGCATACGTGTTCAAAATCTCACTACAAGAGGTACATGTGTTTTGAAACCTGACGGTAGACCAGAATCTAATACACCGTAAAGAGTTTTGACAATTATGTATTCGAATCTACTCGGAAATTCGCTCACTGCTGTGTGAAAATGAAGGGTAACTATCAACACTACCGTCTTTAAAGACATCTCTCATATCTATAAAGTTAACGGTCATTTTAAGGTGATCAACGAATCTCTCGGTGAGTTGATAGTGTTGGCCAATCACTCTACCTTTCTGATCGAGAATTTGGGCTGTCTCCCAATACAGGAGTTTGTTGTCACGACAATGAGCTGAGTACTTTCTATTTTTTAGGTGAGGAAAATCTCTCGTTGTCTTCTGGTCATGTAACTTACCGTCAGCATATATTTCAATTCTTTCTCCACTGGCAGTAAAAATATAGAAGGTTTTACCTGTAGAATCTTTTAGTGTTTCCACATTGGCTGTAAATTCTGATCCGTTGTACTCGGACTTGTAGGTGCCAGAGAGATCAGGGCAGGTACTAGCGTGGGCCTGGGAGAGGCCTATTTGAGTTAGAATAAGTATTAGATATGAAATCGTCTTAGCAATCACTTTTGACTCCTTTATCACTTAATTTGACGGCACTCTTAATGAGTTGAGAAATATTCTTTTCATTTATCTCAGTGGTTTTTTTAAAGCGTATACAGCCTTTTCCGTGGTTGACTCCGTCCAGTAGAGTTCCTTTGGGGTCGACTTGGCTCACATCACAGACGTAAAATCCAACATAAGCTTTCTGTGCATTCATATGAAAAATCTTGTCGCCTTTATAATCGTAGCCAAGCATACTGTAGTTGATGACTTCTTTGACCTTAGGTACATTCTTTTTAATCAACTTTCGAATAGCTAGTATCTTCTCTCGTCTCCAGTCTTTTTCAATGGTGTCGAGATACTCTTTTGGTGTATCCGCCTTGTGAATCATTTTGGATCCTTTCGTTCTACAGGAAGGTAAATATCGGTTGTGTTTAACGACTTATCTCCAGAGACCCTAACTTCTCTCATAACATCTAGAACGACTCCATCAGAGAATTGCCATTTAGAACTTTTAAAAACAGCATTAGCCAGCTTTTCGTAGGCTAAATCCAATGTTGAATAGGGGCCGATATGCTCCAAAGTTGCGTAGCTTCCACCTTCAAAACTTATGAGATCAATGTTTTCGCTTGGAGTGACTGGCTCTGCAATCTGAATACAAGCATCACACCTTTGCTGAGCGGGAGCCACTGTGTTCGGATCGTCGTATAAGAGGGCTATTGGCAGCTTTTGACATTTTACCTGATGTTTTTGTGCCCATGCTTCTAACTTTGTCCAAAGGTAATCCTCTTTGGTATAAGGGTCAGGCACTTCGTAATAATCTCCCAGGTGTCTGATCCCCAATAGGTGCATGGCTTTAAGATTAACAAAGCGAGTTTCTGAGAGTTTACATTTGGAATTTGTGTAGTCGATTT
>CAZFYV010000093.1:0-11423 GCA_964523195.1 uncultured Pseudobdellovibrionaceae bacterium | reverse complement strand
CTACAAGTTCGCTACTACGATTTTGATGCAAAATTTTTAGGTGAGAATCACTATTTCGATACCGATGCCGACGTTAAGAGATTTAATGTTAATTTTTTGAGGTCTCATATGAGAAGACCCGAGTTCGAACTACCCATTGACTCAGTGGAAGCTGCCTTAAAATGTCAACCCTTGTACAGAATGCCTTCTTTTCTGATTGCGAGAAAACAAGGAAAGTTCTGGAGAATTACCGAAAAGATCTTCGCAGAAGAACTTTAAATACTAAGGACAAATTTATGAACCTAAAACTAATCACTTTATTTCTCGTATTTTCATTTTGTTTTAGTAAAAATGTCCATGCTGACTCTTTACTATATATCGGTGACTCTCAAACGGCTGGCTTTTTGGGACAAATGGTATTTGATAAAGTGTCTAGCGTTCTAAAACCAGAAGACATAAGGGTGTACGGTGTTAGCTCGAGTTCCCCAAGGCACTGGGCTGGATCTCCGAATTCTAAAAGCGGTGCTTGGCTATGTAGACAAAAAGGACGTATCAACGATCAAAGAGGAACCAAGCTTAGATCTCGAATTTGTAACAACACCGATCAAAACCTTCCAATTTTTACTCATATCAACTCGTTAAAGCCCAAATATGTTGTATTCCAATTTCTTGGAAACTCAGTAAACTTTGATAAAGCTTTTGTGCAGAGAAAAGTTACGTCTTTATTACGAAACTTAGACAATCAAAAGTGTCTTTTCATTACCTCTCCTCCTCACTATTTCGAAAGAGAAAAGAGCAACAAAGCTAGAGTTCTGACTGAGAACTATATAGCAGAAGCGGTAGGAAGCCGATGCTTGTTTTCCAAGGGTATGACCAAAGAAAACTTAGAAGTCTTTTCAAAAAATCGAAGTTTTTACGCAAGAGATAAAATCCACCTTACACGCGCTGGTGCCACAGAATTTATGAGTCAGATTGAATCCAGTTTGGATGAGTTGCTAAAACAATAGGTGTAACTTTGAGTAAATACCAAGATATCTACCCATCAGAACCTCTTTTAAATAGCAAGGATCTCGATCCCAATTTAGCTAGCGACTTACTAACTCTTGAGTACTTTGAAGCTGAACCTTCAACCATGCCAACTCAAGTTTTTAATCAACATCACATCCTTATTAATTTGAACGATAACCCACATAGAGTAGAGAACTGGAGAGGCGAGCAACACCGTGATTTTACCTATAACAAGTATGAAGTTGTTGTAACTCCAGCAGGAGTAAAAAGTGGATGGAAGTGGCACTCGAAATCTAAAGTTATCGTTATTACTTTGGACCCTGAAAAGTTTAACAATTTCGCACTCAATGAAGTGGGTGTCATCTTGAGTGATCAGCAACTAGAAGACATCCCACAGTTTAAGGATGAAGACTTAACTAGAGCTGCTGAGTTTGTTCTAGATGCTCTTGAAGCTAAGAACCTTGGTTTTGAAGTTGTTTTTGAATCTCTAGCAAGAGTTTTTCTAGTTAAACTCATTCAAAAATACGGTGAAACAGAGAGCGAACAGCATGAATTTAACAAGAGTTTTACCGCCATTCATTACAAAAAGGTATTAGATTACATAAAGGAAAACTTCTCAGAACAGATTTCTTTAGAGGATTTGTCAAATGAAGTCGGAATAAGCCCGCATCACTTTTCGAGACTCTTTAAGTCTACGATCGGAAAAAGTCCCATGCAATTTGTGATGTCGTACCGCCTAGAACAGGCTAAAAAAATGCTAACTAACAAGGAACTGACTCTTGTCGATATATCCCATAAATGTGGCTTTTCAGATCAGGCTCATTTTTCTCGCTCTTTTAAAGCAAGGTACGGTAAGTCACCGAAATCATTCAGATAATTGAAAGCAAGATTATACAAATTATTAGCATTTTCATTCAAGACCCCGAGTTCATATATGGGCATACTGAGATTGTTAAATGGAGGTTTATATGAAATGCACATTAGCACTACTAATTGGAATATTCGCTTTTAACTCTCAGGCGTTCACAACGAAAAGTGTTCAGTTTAAGAGTCAGGGCACGAAACTCAAAGGAACATTGTACCTACCAAGTAATTTGAAGAAGGGTCAAAAAGTACCAGCAGTTGTTGTTACTGGCGCCTGGACAACTGTTAAAGAGCAAATGCCAAAAACTTATGCGATCGAATTGGCAAACAGAGGTTTTGGAGCATTAACTTTTGATTTTCGTGGATGGGGTCAATCAGGTGGTAAAAATAGATATCTCGAAGACCCTGAAAGAAAAACTCAAGATATCGTGGCGGCAGTCGATTACCTCGCGACCCGCCCAGAGGTTCAGTCAGACAAACTCACAGGACTTGGAATATGTGCCAGCTCGGGATATATGGCAGAGGCCTATACTAGAACTAAAAAATTGAAAACAGTTGCTCTCGTAGCTCCTTGGCTACACAACAAAGAAATTGCAACTCAGGTATATGGTGGAGAAAAGTCTGTTAAATCCCTCCTCGCTGCCGCTGGGAAAGCTGAAATGAAATTCTCAAAGACTGGAAAACTCACTACTGCTGTAGCGGCCAGTACAACCGATAAAAACTCCATAATGTTTAAGGCACCCTATTACACAGAGGAAAACCGAGGACTTATAAAAGAGTACGACAATAAGTTTAATGTAGCATCTTGGAATGGGTGGCTTAATTATAATGCAATGACTTCAGCAAAAAATTTACCAGGCAAGGTTTTATTTGTAGGTTCGGAAGCTATGGCATTACCACAAGGAGCTAAAACCTACGCCAAGTTAGCGGGTGGAAAGGTAGAAAAAGTCTGGCTAGATAAAGTCACACAGTTTGACTTCTATGATAAAAAAGAAGCCGTTACTAAGGCTGCCGACAGCGCTGCTAAACATTTCAAGACTCAAACCAAGTAAGGAACAGCTATGAAGCATTTATTACTAATCACCCTACTGATATTCGCCACAGGTTGCGCCACCTCTCATAAATCCAAAAGAAAGGGAGCAAAGAAGACTGTAGTTAAAATGGTCAATGCCATAGACACTAAAAACTGGTCCGTTGCTCTCAATCACTTTGATGAAAATGTGTTTGTCGATTATTCAAGCATGACTGGTCAGCCGGGAACAAATACAAAAGCAAAAGACCTAGTGGGAGGCTGGGAAAAGCTTCTTGCGAAGGCTGAAACTCATCATATGTTAACGAACTTTGATGTGTCAGGAGATGGAAAGACGGCCGAAGTATTTTCCCATGTTTACGCAAGTCATACTGCAAAAGGTATCAAATACTGGGATATCTATGGGAGATATCATCATAAACTTAAAAAAACTCCTGACGGATGGAAAATTACCTTTATGAAATTACTTGTACATGGACAAAAAGGTAACTTAAAATTTCTTCAACAATTGAGTAAGTAATGGGTAAACGAGTTATTTTAGTCACCGGTGGAAATAGAGGAATTGGCAAGGCCATTGTGGAAGGCCTGGCCAAATCTTCAGAAAATGAAGTTCTACTTGGCTGTCGCGACACTAATGAAGGTTCAAAGATCGCATCAAGCATTTCCAAAAATGTGACATCGGTTAAGTTAGACCTCTCAAACCATGCATCTTTGAAAACCGACCTTGCAAATATTCTTAGTACTTATAAAAAAGTTGATGTTCTAGTTAACAATGCCGGAATTTTGTGTGAAGGAAGCTTCTCTGAGGCTAAAGAAGACGATATTGAAAAATCTATTTTTGTTAATACTCTAGCTCCAGTATTTTTAATTAAAACCCTGCTCCCCTTGATGACTAAGAACAAATACGGACGAATCGTAAACGTTTCATCTGGTTGGGGTTCGATAGAAGAAGGCCTTGGCGGACCTTTCAGCTATTCTTTTTCAAAGGCTGCTTTAAACGCTTCAACTTTGTGTATCGCCAAAGATTTAAATGGTGACATCAAGATCAATGCGATGTGCCCCGGCTGGGTAAGAACTAGAATGGGAGGCATGATGGCGACACGTTCCCCAGAAGAGGGAGCCGATACAGCAATATGGCTATCAAACCTGCCAAAAGATGGACCCAACGGCGGTTTTTTCAGAGATCGTAAACTCATCGAGTGGTAATGACATTAAATCTAAGAACTATATTTTTATTAGATGGAATAGGCGCTCTCTTGAGCGCTATTTTTCTTGGAATAATTTTACCAATGCTGCAAGCACACATCGGTATTCCCATCTACACTCTCTGGCTACTTGCTATTATCGCACTTTTCTTTGCGATTTATTCTTTATCTTGTTTTTGGTTTTTAGATACAAAAAATACGAAGTTCCTCAAAGCAATTATTACTGCAAATTTAGCTTACTGTATTTTGACTGCGCTTCTTGTGGGATTTCATATCGAAACCATCACCACCTGGGGGATCGCGTATTTTCTGCTAGAAATTCTCATCATACTGGGTCTTGTGACCTACGAGCTAAGGGTCCTAAGCTTTTCACATCATGGAGCTTCTAACTCAGAAGCTCCCAAATCCCCTTAAACACCTGTAATTATTAGATATTAAATCAAACAACTTGACGTCTTTTACCCCCTCTTTTTTGACAATTCTTCTTGAATAAGCGACCACGCCTCATTATGTTGTTCGCCATGGCTCAAAACCTATTAGATCCCACCATTCTTTGTTTTATTGTGGGTCTGGCGGCAGGACTATTAAAGTCTGACCTCAGACTACCGCGAAGTTCTTACGATTTTGTAAGTTTATATCTTTTATTGGCTATTGGGTTTAAAGGTGGTGTTCAACTTTCTAAAACAAATATCGCTGACTTTATGCCAGCACTTTGGGCAACACTAGCCATTGGAGTTCTTGTTCCCGTGATTGCTTACCGATTTATTCGCTTATCAAAGAAATTTGATAGGCCTAATGCCGGATCGATCGCAGGCCACTACGGATCGGTAAGTGCAGTAACTTTTGCAACGGCCTTAGCATTCGTTGAGTCCCACGATATGAGTTATGAGTCTTATATGATGACTCTTATGGTAATTCTAGAGGTACCTGCTTTATGTGTTGGAATTTTTCTAGCTAAAGGTGGCTTTAAAGAAGTCGATGATAAGCAAAAGCTAGTAAGAGACATTCTTTTTGGAAAAAGCATCTTCTTACTTGGTGGTGGTCTACTCATCGGATATATAGCCGGACCTGAAAAAATGGCACCTTTGGACCCTCTGTTCGTTGATCTTTTTAAAGGATTCTTAGCACTTTTTCTTTTGGAAATGGGAGTTATTACTTCGCAACAAATGGGACACCTTAGAACAACAGGGGCCTTTTTGTTATTCTTTGCGATAACGATGCCTTTGATCTCTGGAAGTTTAGGTTTGTTTACCGGACACTTCATTGGAATGAGTGTCGGTGGTAAGTTCTTACTTGGAATTCTTGCAGCTAGTGCTTCCTATATTGCCGCTCCAAGTGCCATGAAGATCGCAGTTCCAGAGGCAAATGCCTCGCTTTCGCTAACAGCCTCTTTGGCGATTACATTTCCATTCAATATTACAGTTGGAATTCCACTTTTCTTTTATATTGCTCAAGCAATTTAATTAGGCCTCCCGTTCTGAGTTTCTAATACCTTTGTATTCTCAAGTATTTGGCAATTTTCGACCACCCCAGGTAACAATCTCATTTATTCACCGAATACCCTTCTGAGGACATAATCTGGAGGATGCTTTGTTCTATTTCAAAACAATTCTAACTCTACTTTTCTCTGTTGGTTTATTAACAACCACCGGCTGCGCAAACGACGAATCTAACGTCGCCAATGATGTGCTAAATGAAGATACAAACGATTTAGATCCGGCAAACATCGTTCTCAGTGGAAGCCTTGTTGGACAAAACGCCTATATTTCAAGGGGCGATGTGGAGCTGTTTTTCGATTCAGATACCGATACCTACAGTCTAGTTATTAATGACTTATCGAGTGATGATGGACCAGCCTTGTTTGTCTACCTTTCTCAAGGCCCAAATGCCGTCAACATTACTAATTTGGGTGCTCTTAAAGCCTTAAGTGGAACAATCAGATATGATTTTCCTGCAAGCCAGTTCGATCCAGCTCACGACCATGTACTTATTTGGTGCCGACAAGTCTCAAGAAGTTTTGGAGCCGCAGAACTAATGACTCCTTAGCTTTTACCGAACCGTACTTTTAATATGATTCCTGAATAAATTAAGATGCTGGAGACTACCAATCTAGCATCTATCACTTCTTCTAAAAACAAAACTCCACCAATGGCTGCGATCGAAGGAACACTCAACTGAGCTATTGAAGCCGTACTCACCTTTAAGTCTTTCAAGACCATATACCAAAGAACATAGCCCAATCCAGAAGTAAGAGCTCCAGAGACTATTCCGTATACCCAACCCATAGAAGTCAGCTCAAACGGGCTTATCGCAAAAACAATGACTAGGAGAGGTAAAGTCATGGCGAAATTAAATGAAGATCCTAAAATGGGATCAGCTGTTGATTTACCTGCTATTGAGTAAAGTCCCCATGAGATGCCTGAAAGAACCATAAAAACTGACGGCAACAGAGGTACCGCTTCTGAATCAGAACCAGGAAATACTAGATATACAAACCCACCAATAGAAAGTAAAAAACCTGCAACCTCAAAACGATTTAATGATTCTCCTTTTAGGAACGAAAAGGCCATCATCGTAATCTGTACGAGAGCAAAAAGAATCAAAGCACCTACCCCTGAATCAAGCTCGACATAACTCAGAGAAAAGAACAAGGCATAAGAGAAGAGCATAGTAGGAGCAAGAAGAGATCTTATATTAATTGAACTAGAGACAAGGTCTAAGTTCTTTAACAGTACTGGAGACAAAACTAAGGCTGCAAAAAATAGTCGAACAATCGAGAAGCTTAATGCCGAATTTTCAGGGTCAACTAATGCCAACCTACTTAAAACTGAATTACCCGCAAATGCAATCATAGTTAATACTGTTAAAAATACTAACTTAATCAATATCAAACCCTTTTTTCAAATCTACTTAATATCAGGGACCTTGATAATACTAGGCTCAAAATCAGCTTTTGGAAACTTTGAATCGAGACTTTTCAACTTACTCAATACAATTTTTGCCACAATTAGATTTCGACTCCACTTGTGATCCGCAGGTATAACATACCAAGGTGCATATTCTGTGTCTGTTTTCGAAATAACATGATCGTAAGTCTTTATATAGGACGTCCATTTTTTTCTAGAGTTGATATCATCAGGATCAAACTTCCAGTGTTTTTCAGAGTTCTGCAATCTTTCAATGATACGTTCTTTTTGAACTTTTGGACTAATATGTAAGTAGAACTTTATAATCTCAGTTCCTTCATCATGGAGCATCTTTTCAAAATTATTTATATGTTCTAAACGTCGCTCAAAATGATCTTGAGATATGAGATCTTCCACCCTAGTTACAAGTACATCTTCATAATGGCTTCTATTAAAAATACCGATTTGCCCTCGCTCGGGCGTTTCTTGATGAACTCTCCACAAATAATCATGGGCCATCTCAATCTTATTTGGTTTTTTGAAGTTTGCTATTTTTAGGCCCATAGGACTCGTATTTAAAAAAACTTTCTTAATCGTTCCGTCTTTTCCACTCGTATCCATACCTTGAAGAATTATTAACAAGCTTCGCCTTCCATCTGCGTGGAATACGATTTGTTCTCTGGCAACCTCAGATTGAATTAATGAAAGCTCATCTTTGGCAGCTACTTTATCTGAGATGGTAAAATCAGAATCAATATCATTTAACAATCGGCCATTGGGGCAAAAAGACTCAGTATTCATAAGTGGAGATCTTATATCTTATTTATATACAGATCAATTTATCTATCAAAAGCACTCAATTCCTCTCTTATATTTGAAAACTGTTCATGCTATCACTGGGAGACCTAACTGCTCGTTTTGAGACAGTGAGATTCTCATTACTGATCAGTTGATACATCTCAAGAGACACTTGCCTCGATCTAAATAAAGATTAACAAAACTTAAGTCGATAGTATTGATATGGATTCAGCAAAATTTTATCTAGATCTTAAGAGCTATGACGATTTTCAGCAAATCACCAACTCGGAACATTGTAAATCCGTTCCCGATGATTGGGCCGTTTTTATCACCGATGTAAAAGGCTCAACCAAAGCCATCGAAGCAGGTCGCTATAAAGACGTGAACACCATTGGTGCAGCTTCGATTGTTTGTGCTCAAAACGCCATGCCAGGAGTTGATTTTCCATACGTATTTGGAGGAGATGGCGCAACGATGTTGATCCCACCCGAGCACATTGAATCTGTAAAAAAGGAACTCGTAGCACTCAAAAGTCTTTCTGAAAGCCAGTTCAATCTTCAACTCCGTGTTGGCATGATCATGATGAGTGAGGTAAAAGCTGCAGGAGGAGAGGTTTTAGTTTCTAAATATGAATTCGTGACTAATCGTTATCTAGCAATATTTCGCGGCGGCGGATTAACAGTGGCTGAAGAAAAGATTAAAAAAGAAAATGAAAAATATGAAGTAAATCTTGATATCGATGTTCCTGCCAACTTAGATGGACTTTCTTGCAGGTGGCAGCCTATCCCTAATAAACGTGGGCACATACTCTCCTTTCTCGTTGCCGCTCGTGAAGTTAACAAACTAGATGTATATGGTGATATTCTCACGAAGATGAATGAAATAATGGGTGGCAAACTTGAAGATGCTAATCCTGTAAATCTTGAAAACCTTACCTACAAATCTGTTCAACAGTGTGTTGACGATGAAAAGCGTTATCAACAAAAGGGTTTCTTTGCCCGATTTGTAGAGATTCTAATTGCCGTCTGGATTTTTAAACTAAAGCTTCCAAACTGGGGCTTCGACGCTAAACACTATAAGAAATCGCTCCGCGCTCATAGTGATTACAGAAAATTTGATGATATGCTTCGAATGATCATAGATTGTTCTGACGAGCAATATGATCAAATTGATAAATATCTCAAAGATTTGCATGACCAGGGTATTATCTTCTATGGGCTATTCACGGCTAGTAATGCCTTGATGACTTGCTATGTAGAAGGGTTAACTGACGGGAACCATATCCATTTTATAGATGGTGGTAATGGTGGCTATGCTATGGCAGCAAAACAACTCAAGCAACAAATTCAAGAAGCCTCGAACGAGGAAAGGGCAAAAGCCGCTTAAATCACCTCAACGATTCAAGGGAACTTGAACGATTTACGAACTCCCATTCAACAATGAGTTCTCTTTTGCATTTCTGCGCCCCCCTATTATATATTCTGAGGTATGGAAGCCAATGAATCAGCCATACTCTATTCAATATTAAATAATAGCTATGATATATTTCTAGCAATCGATCGCGATTATAAAGTAACTCACCTCAATGAAGTCGCCAAACAACAATTTAGACAAGTTTTGAACATCGATATAGAAAGAGGGACTCCTATTTTAGAAGTGGTACCAAAAGAGATCGCTAAAATCTGGAAGAATCGATATGATAAGGCTTTTAAGGGTGAAATGCTCAAATTTGAAGAGCAAAATGATTTTGGCGACGGACCCTACTATTCAGAGGTTACGATTTCACCAATCAAAATTGAGTCAAATATTATAGGCATTTCAGTTGTTTCTAGAAATATTACCGACATCAAAAGGTCTGAAATCGATCGACTAGATATTCAAAGTCAATTGTTTCATAGTTCAAAGCTTGCAGCTATTGGAGAGCTTGCAACTGGTGTTGGTCATGAAGTTAACAATCCTCTGACAATTATAATTATGAAACTTCAGCTCATGGCTAAGAAATTCTCTAATGAGATAGAGCCTATAAAAAATCATCTAACAGATATTGAAAAGGCCGCAAATCGCATAGCTAAAATTGTATATGGGCTTAAAGGATTTTCACAGTCAAACGCCAATGATCTCGAGATTATAGACCTTCACACTTTAATCGAAGATACTGTCAGATTAGTGGAAGTCATTTTCCAAAGTGAATCAATCAATATTGAACTTAGTTTGGATAGTTCCAATTCAAGTTTTAAATGTGCTCCTGGGCAAATTCAACAAGTCTTGATAAATCTCTTATCAAATTCAAAAGATGCTATCATCGAAGCCAACCGTGATGGACGAATTAATATTTCAACTAAACTCTTAGACTCTACTATCATTCTTGAGTTCTCGGATAACGGCGCTGGAATGAATGACGAGACAATGGAAAACCTTTTTGAGTCCTTTTATACAACTAAAAGTGATGGAAAAGGCACCGGTTTGGGTCTCTCCATTACTAAGAAAATAATCACAGAAATGGGCGGATCTATTAATGTAGAGTCAAGCTTAGGAAAGGGTACGAAGTTTACTGTTCGCCTTCCAGCAAGCGAGCAAATGGTATCTGAAGGTAAAGAAGTTCAAGCTTCTCAGGACTTACAACCTTTGGCAGGCACGATTCTAATCGTGGACGATGAGGAAGAAATTAGAAGCTTACTCGCGGAGTCTTTGAATGATTTACTTTCTAATATTGAAACTGTGGGAAGTGGCGAAGAAGCGTTGTCCATACTTAAGAATAAGAGTTTTGATATAGTAATTGCAGACTATAAGATGCCTAAAATGTGTGGAGACGAATTAGCTGAAAAGATTCGAGAACTAAAACCGAACCAAAAAATTATCTTGGCAACAGGAAATCTCAATAATTCGGAAGAAGAGTTAAAAAACTTTAACGATGAAGTTTTGAAACCTTTTGAATTGAAAACTATTTACAAAAGTATTTCAAAATTACTAAGACAATAGAGAGTTTTTATGCAGACATCTGCTAGTACAAAAATTAACGCAACCCGCGAACAAGTATGGAATGTCGTTACCGATATTGAAAAGGCTAAAGATCGAATTGAATGCATTCTAGACATTGAAGTTCTTGAGAAACCAGATTCTGGCCTAGTCGGATTAAAATGGAAAGAAAAGAGAGAAATGTTCGGTAAAGAGGCTACAGAGACCATGTGGATTATCGAGGCCAAGGAATATGAGTACTATATTGCCGAAGCTAAAAATTCAGGAGCACTCTATCACTCAAAAGTAGAACTATCGGGAGAAGATGGTGATATTTTATTAGCAATGTCGTTTAAATCTACCCCTCAGACATTTATGGCAAAACTTTTGACTCCAATGATGTTTATGATGAAGGGGATGATTAAAAAAGCATTTATCAAAGATATGGAAGACATCAAAAAGAGTCTTTCTAAATAATATCGAAATTAGAATTAGTAAGATGATAGAGTTTAATCAAAGCAGCTACCTAAGTCAGGTCAGAAGACTGCGACGACAAGCAGAGGTCGCAGTAACTCTTTTTCCACTTAGAAACTACCGTATTTCTTTTATCAATCACGGAGAAAATGCGACTTTTAAGATATCTACTTCAAAAAAAGTGTTTCTTTTGAGGCTCCATCG
>CAZFYV010000092.1:0-11614 GCA_964523195.1 uncultured Pseudobdellovibrionaceae bacterium | reverse complement strand
GTAGGTGTAGGTGTAGGTGTAGGTGTAGGTGTAGGTGTAGGTGTAGGTGTAGGTTCCGGCGAAGGAGCTGGAGTTGGTCTCGGTGTTGGTGAAGGATCTGGTGTCGGTTCTGGACTAGGTTCAGGCGTAGGAGTTCCTACAGGATCTTCGGGATCATCGGGAATATCGGGACGAGTCGGCTGATCATCTTCTTGTTTGTCGGGATCACTTCCGTTGTCTCCCTTAGGAGCTTCAACAGCATCTCCAAGTTTTTCAAAGTTGAACTTTTTAGGTGAACAACCCACAGCCAGTAGAAGTAACATTGATATAAGAATTGCCAGTTTCATAGGGTCCCTAATTTCTTTAACTTTAGTCGAGTTTCGACTTTATAAAAATTCCCACATATATTGTAACCGCAATATGCTTGCCAGGTGGAAATGCCGAAGTGATTTCTAAGTTTTTCAGCTAAAGTCTTAAGACCTTTGGTGAATACCTCGTGAAACATAAATATATTTTTGGAGTAGATTGCTCACCCCATTGACAGTGAAGAAATGATTCACAGTTTTGTTTGAAATTTACTATATGCGTAAAGTTTTAAATCGGCTTTTTTTCCAGACGATTGTCCAAAGAATTTCCTAAAAATTCAGAAATAGACTGATTTTTGGTTGTAAGAATTTGCGTTTAGCACTGAAAAGTCCCATAAGAATGTCGAACTTATAGCTGGTTCTCTCTTTGTAAACAGGACTTATGTTAGGGTTTATTTAAACATTTCAAGAGCTTCTTTGAGTGCCGACTCTGGAGGTCTGCAATCTTTAGCTGTTAAATCTTTAAGCGGTTGTTCTACCAGGTTAAGTTCTTCAACCATGGTGGATTTCTTATCGTCCGTATAGAATAACCCAGTTAGTATTTCTCCAGAGTCATTGGCCTTATGAAGAACGTTAATAGCATCCAATTTATTTTTTACATCGTGGTCTCTAGAGTCTAATTTTTTTAGTGTAAGAACAGAACCATCACTCATTGTTACGGTTTGAGTCGCGCCCTCATCGTAATCTACAGAGTGAGCTTCTTTTTCTAAAATAATTCCCAGCTCTTGTAGTTGGACTAAATTTTCACGAACAGCATCGTAGCTCTTAGTAGAGCCCTCATGATTGGCAAAGGTCACACATGGAGAAATAACATCAATAAAAGCTGTTCCGTTGTGTTTCATGGCAGCCTGAATAAGTGGGACCAATTGCTTAGCATCTCCAGAAAAACTTCTCGCTACAAATGTGCATCCCATTTCTATGGCAAAAGAACACAGATCAACTGTGTCTAGAGGGTTGGCTTCACCAGATTTAAGTGTTGAACCTTTATCAGCCGTGGCTGAGAACTGTCCTTTGGTTAATCCATAGACGCCATTGTTTTCTACGATATAAGTCATTGGAACATTTCGGCGCATAAGGTGGGCCATTCCACCAAGCCCAATTGAAGCTGAGTCTCCATCTCCTGATACACCTAAAATCTGCAGGCCCTGATTAGCTACCGCGACACCTGTAGAGATAGGAGCCATTCTACCGTGAATGGAATTGAAGCCAGCAGACTTGCTCAAAAAATAGTTTGGAGTTTTAGATGAACAGCCAATCCCGGACATCTTAGCAACTTTATAGGGATTCACTGAGGCTAGAAACAAAGCCGAAACAATATTGTTTGTAATACTGTCGTGACCACAACCTGAGCACAATGTGGATTTACTTCCGGTATAATCTTTTCTGGTAAGACCACGCTTATTTACTGACACGACTAACTCCTGCAGCAATATTTTCGCTAATAAATTTACTTCGTATAGGAAGTCCATCGTAACTTAAAACAGAAGATAGTTTGCTAGTTACCTCTGGAAAATCCATTTGTAATAGTCGACACATTTGACCATCTTGGTTCTGTTCAATCACAAAAATGTGATCATGCTGATCGATGAATTCTTTAACTTCGTCAGTAAATGGCCAAGCTCTAAGGCGTAAATAATCGGATTCAATATTTTGAGCCTTAAGCTGATCTCTCGCTTCAGTCATAGCTGTATCTGTTGACCCATAAGCAATAAGGCCAATCTTTTGAGGTTGGTCCTTGGAGCTAGAATAATCAATAATTGGTTTAGGTACTATTTTCTTAGCTGAATAAAACTTCTTTTTGAGTCGATCCAATAATCCTGCAAAGACTTCTGGGTTTTCAGAATAGGCCCCCGTGTGATCGTGTCCCGAGCCACGAGTAAAGTAAGCAGCTAAATCACTTTCTGTACCTGGGTGAGTTCGATAGGGAATTCCATCACCGTCTACATCTTCATAGCGATTAAAAGACTCCATAGACTTGAGTTGTTCTTCTGTAAAAACTTTTCCTCTATCGATTTCGCCTTTGGGGTAATCAAAAGGATCTGTCATCCAGGTATTCATTCCTAAATCTAAATCAGTAAGAACAAAAACTAAGGTTTGTTGACGTTCGGCCACATCAAAAGCAGTTTGCCCAAACTCAAAACACTCCTGAACATTTCCAGGTAGAAGTAAAATGTGTCGAGTATCCCCATGGGATAAAAATGCTGCAGATAGAATATCACCTTGAAGGGTTCTCGTTGGAAGACCTGTTGAAGGGCCTGCTCTTTGAACATCCCAAATAACACCAGGAATTTCTGCAAAGTACATTAAGCCGGCGGCTTCAGACATTAAGCTAATGCCAGGGCCAGAAGTAGTGGTCATGGCTCTCGCACCAGCCCATCCAGCACCAATTACCATACTAATGGCACCCAGTTCGTCTTCTGCTTGGACAACGGCATATGTGTTTTTGCCATTGGAATCTTTTCGATACTTGGAGGCAAAAGAAATAAAACCCTCAGCCAGTGAACTCGATGGGGTAATGGGATACCAAGAAACAAAATGGCAACCACCAAAAGTCATTCCCAATGCGCCCGCTGCATTTCCCTCGATAAGAATTTTATCTTTTGTTTTGTCCATTGGCTCTAGGGCAAATTGAACTTTTTCTTTAAGTTCATTTGAAATTTCGTTTTGAGCGTAGGCTCTTCCTACTTCGATGGCTTTTTGGTTTACTTCGAAGACTTTTTCTTTTCCCCTAAACTGAGTTTTTATGGCGTCTTGAAGAGTCGAGCTATCGATATTCAACAGTTCAGCTAAAACTCCAACGTAAACCATATTCGTTAGAAGCTTTCGAAGTTTTACTGAGTCCGTCACTTCTTTAACTAAAGTTTTAAAGCTGACGGGAATATTTGTAACTTCAGGATTGAGTTGATCCGTATCAAACTTCAAATCGCTATTATAAATAAAAACACCATTGGGACTTACTTTACCGATGTCCTCTATGACTGTTTTTGCATTCATGGCCACGAAGATGTCAGACTTTTCTCTTCGAGACGTATAGCCATCTTTACTGACTCGGATTGTGAACCATGTTGGTAGGCCGGCGATATTTGAAGGAAAAAGGTTTTTCCCTTCAACGGGTATCCCCATTCTGAAAATTGATCGCATTAAAATATTATTCGACGACTGAGAGCCACTACCATTTACAGTGGCCACTTCAATGCATAGGTCGTTGATTGTCTTTGACATTACGCGCAAAACCTCGAGTTATGAAGTCCTAATATAGAGCTGTCTGTCAGTTTTGTGAAGTAAAACTCTTAGAAAGATCCCTGGAATTTAGCTTATTTAGGGCTCCGTGAGCCGTTTTTGTAGTTCAAAACTAGTTATCTGAATTGGGGAATTCTTCTCTTAATTGTTTTTCAATCTCTGGATTGATCTTGGAAGCCCACTCTAAATAGCGTTCGTATAGTAGATCAATCGGGCCAGGAGGGTGAACCGGTCCTACATGAAGTCTTAGTTTTCCTGGTTTGGCAAAGAAGTTTCCTTTGGGCCAGAGTCTGTCGTTACCTTCTAAATAGATAAAAAGAAGTGGGCTATTACTCTTTTCTGAAAAGAGGCTGACTCCGCGTTTGAAGTTTCTAATAGATCCATCTGGTGAACGCGTTCCTTCAGGAAAAATGATCAACCAAATATTATCGAGTTTTTGCAGGAGGTTCACACATAGCTGAATGGCTTCGCCCTTTTTATCTTTTCGATCAATGGGAATTGCTCCAAGGCAGTGTTGAGAAAAGAAGGTGAATAAGGCATTAGAGAAAAAGTAGTCTTTAGCTGCAGCAATATAGAGGTGGCTCCAATAAGAGAACGGAACAGCTGCGGCGATTGAGGTCGCATCGAGATGGCTTGAATGATTAGAAATCACGAGAAGCTTTGGGTAGTTTCTTTGTATTTGTTTAAGGTCTCCCACAACTTCAAGTCTGATATACCATCTGAAGGCATTCCATTTCAGAAAAAACGCCCATAGGAGTCTAAAGAACTTACTCATTAAATCAAAATGACGAGTAAACAAAGGTAAGTGTTTTAAGTGATAGGGGAGCTGAGTCCACTGTTCGTTTTCGTAGTCCCAATTATTCACAGGCCAACTCTCTGAAAGTAGGACATCACTAAATAGAATATTGGTGCTACAAAAATCAATCGATCAAGGCGACTTAAAAAGTCACTTCGACCAAGGATAAATGCACCAGTATCTTTAATTCCAAGGTCACGTCGGATTACAGCCATAGTAACATCACCCAAGCTTCCGAAGAAAACAGCTATGAGTCCGGAAGCAATCCAGTAAGGTTCTGTTCTCACTGGTAGAAGGTGTCGCATTCCCCAGGCTAACAAAAGAGTAAGAACCAGTGCTGCGATAAAACCTTCAAAGGATCTTTTAGGTGTTATCTTGCTGGCAATTTTCATTTTATTAAAAAAGCGACTGAAGCCGAGATACAAATTATCACAGACCTCTGTGAGTATGATGATGTAAATAAGCATAAATGCGCCGCCATCTAACTTAATAACAAGGCCCAGGTGTAAAAAGCCCCAAAGGAACGAAAAGTTAAGAAGTGTCAGAGCAATATATTGGATCATTCTCTTATAAGAGTTTCTCCAAATAGGGATTAAACAAGTTAAAGCCAATAGAATCATTGGCATGCCCAAGTATAGATTGTAATTGTTTTCGTAAATCAAGAAACCGAGTGCGATGATTCCAAGATAGGTGAGCCACACAAAGTTGGTTCGATGATACATGCCAGTGAATTGAAAGAAAATTTTCGCTGCAGCTACCGAAACCAAAGTAAGGAACACAGTAGGCCAAGGGTCTGATAGTCCTAGAAAGAAAAGTAAGGCAGGGGCAGCAAAGAGCCAGCTTTTAAAGCTCGCCCAAGCGGCTGTGAGATGTAGATTCTTCTTTCGAAGAATAAAAATCCCAATACCAACCACAAAAATAAAGGCTAGTACTAGTCCCACTGTTTCTTGAAAAAGTTTTTCACTCCAGAGACCTTGATCGAACACGACTAACTCCTTGTCTCGAGGTTGTGATCTTTTATCTTCTTGTACAAGCTAGATCGAGAAATTTTTAGTAGCTTTGCGAGTTCATCAATTTCGATGGATTTGTTGAGGCCTTCTTGAATCACATTTTTTTCGAACTGAGCTGTTAACTCCGGTAATCCCGCAGATAGATCAATATCGCCACTCATGGGCACACTAACACTACTTCCACTTATCAAACGAGTTACGTCTTCGGCTCTAATGATGGGGAGTGGGGACGTTAAAAACAGTTGTTCACAAACTCTTTTTAGTTCTCTGACATTTCCCGGCCAGTCATAACTCTTTAATGCATCATATGCAAGCTTTTGTTTCGTCGAGGTTTTTCAGCTTCGAGAAACTTTTCACAAAGCATGGGAATGTCAGTTAAGCGCTCTTTTAAATTCGGTAGGTCAATCTTCTTACCGCTCAGTCGCCAAAGTAAATCTTCCCTGAACTTTTCTTCTTTAACCAGGGTATTCAAATTTTGATTGGTCGCCGCTATGACTCGCACATTTACTTTGATGGCTTCTTTGGCTCCAACACGTCTAACTTCACCACTTTCTAAAAACCTTAATAATTTGGCTTGCACGGACAATGGAAGCGCTTCAACTTCATCTAAAAACAAATCACCGTTATGAGCAGCTTCTGCTAGGCCCATTTTGTTTTGATCCGCTCCAGTAAAAGCTCCTTTAACGTGACCAAAAAGTTCAGATTCAAAAAGAGTTTCAGGAATAGCCGCTACGTTAACTGTAATAAAGGGGCCTTTGTTTTCTTGGTCGTGAATCCAGTTAGCGACCACCTCTTTACCTGTTCCTGAGGCTCCTTCAATTAGTATTGGTCCGGCTTCGCCCTTGAGTTCGGCAATCTGTCTTTGAACGTTTTTGGCAGCAGGGGATTCGCCGATCCAAGCTTGGCGATGTTGACTAAATCTTAAATCAGCATCACGAAGAAGATGGAGTGCTTCAATTTTATCTAGAACTAAACGAACTTCTTCTTCATTCAGAGGTTTTGCTAAAAAGCGACTAGCCCCATTCTTGAGACACTGCTCCATAAGATTTCTATCGAGATCACCGGAGATCGCAACGATTTCCAGTCTTGGGTCTCTTTGTGAAAGCTCAGCAATTACTTTTAATCCGTGGGGTTCTGTGGAACCCGGTTCTAAATGCATATCGACAAATGCGGCATCGAAAGTTCCATTGGGAATATTTAAGTGGCTAGAGTGCCCCGTCAGCTGCCAGTTTTCAGGGAGAGCCAATGGAAGTGATTCTAGAATCAATTCATCATCATCAACAGCGAGGAGATTGAAAGACGGTGTGCGTGACATGCTAATTCCGTTCGACTAATTCTGTTAAAGTTTAATGATATTACTATTTTATCCTACTCACTGTCACTTGTTTGTGACAATATTTGAAACGTATTCATAGAAAATACCTTAAATTCGTCTAGACCAAAGGATACTTGATGGGCAAAGCGCCAAAAGCACTCTTATTGGAAGGAATTCACCCGGTAGCTAAAGCAAAAATGGAAGAAAAGGGTTTCGAAGTGGAGCTCATCTCTGACTCTTTGGGTGAGTCTGAATTAGCAAAAACCCTCAAGGATTATTCCTATTTGGGGCTCAGGTCTAAAACGAAGGTGACTAAAAAGGTGTTTAGTGAAAATCCTCAGCTAGAAGGGGTGGGTTGTTTTTGTATTGGGACTGATCAGGTTGATTTAAATACGGCAAAGTCTTTGGGGGTCCCTGTTTTTAATTCTCCCTATTCCAACACTCGAAGTGTTGCAGAGTTAGTGCTGTGTGAAATAGTCGCTTTATCACGGCATCTTGGTGATATAAATACTCTCGCCCATCAAGGAACCTGGAAGAAATCGGCTAAAGATAATCATGAGGTTCGAGGTAAAACTCTGGGCATCATAGGCTATGGCCATATTGGTTCACAGGTCAGTATCTTGGCTGAGGCCTTTGGATTAAATGTGATCTATTTCGATATCGTCAAAAAGCTTCCTCTCGGAAACGCAACTCCTTGTGAATCGATGGATGAAGTACTGAGCACAAGTGACTTTGTGACTCTTCACGTACCTGACACCTCTGAAACCAGAGAACTGATTAAAGAGCCCGAGATTTCTAAAATGAAAAAGGGGTCTTATTTATTGAATTTGAGTCGCGGTAAGGTTGTTGCGATTCCGGCCTTAAAGTCTGCTATAGAAAGTGGTCAGCTTCGAGGCGCAGCTGTAGATGTGTATCCGGCTGAGCCCAAAAGCAATGACGAAAAGTTTGAGTCGGAACTTCAAGGCTTGTCTAATCTGATTCTGACACCACACATTGGTGGAAGTACGGAGGAGGCTCAAGAGTCTATAGGTATTGAAGTGAGCTCGGCGATGAGTGGCTTTTTAGAAACGGGCTCCACTGGTGGAAGTGTTAATTTTCCGGCGCTTGCGGTTTCAAGGCCAAAAGGACGGCACCGCCTGATTAATGTTCATAAAAACGTTCCTGGGGTTTTGAGTGATATTAACTCCATCGTTTCAAGTTCTGGGGTCAATATTTTGAGTCAGCAACTTTCGACAGATCCGGATATTGGTTATTTAATTATGGATATGGATGAAGGGGAGCCTGATCAAATTTCAGATCAAGTGCAAAAGCTCGATGCATCTATTCGCACAAGAGTTATTTATCCTTAGGCTAGACTTCAGGTCGCGTTTTCGATTTAAGAATTTGAAAACAAAAAAGGCCTCCTTACGGAAGCCTTTTTAATTCCACTTAATAGAATTTAAAACTAGAGTTTAATGGTTCCGTTAAGAGCCTTTTCTATAGCGGTTTCTGGGTCATTCTCAACATCAATTAGAAATTGTGTTTTCGTTTTGTTACCCATATATCGTAAGCCCTCAAAGACCATCATGATTTGTTCTTTAGAGCACTGACCCTTTTGAGTAACTTGACCTGTTCCTAGATTCCAGCTGATATCAGTAGCACAGAATCCTTTGGTCTTCGCAAACCTTTTGAGCATGAGTACTAAAGGATATTGAAGATCAGTTAGGCTATTTCGAAGAATCGACTTTTGCTCTTCTGTCGTCAAAATTTCATCAAGCTGAGTTTTGGAGAACATAGTTCTTCCAACTAACTGTGCAAGAGTTTTTTTGTTCAAAGCGGAATTCATGGACTCTAAGAACTCAGGAGACTTTGTTGCCATTTCATCTAATAAATTAGAAAGGAAAACAACAGTCTTCATAAGTGATACGACAGACTCAATGTTAATCTCAGAAAGATCACCTTTAGCATACTGAGTGTCAATCAAAGCAAAGCCCGCAGCCGTTTCACCAGCTGACAATCTTTGACCTTTAGCATTTGTAAAAACGAGATTCTGAGCAGCTAGATTTTTAAAGCCGATGAGTAGTAATCCAAGAGATAAAGAGTGAGCCTCTGCTGGAGCAATTGCTGCACTTTCAGGATTAGTAGTGTCTCCAAAAAGGTAAGTTTTGTTTCCTACCCATGAACTTACTGGGCTGCTGGCTTCTAACATAAGAGTCATAAGTTCTAGAAACTTTAACTGAGTATCCAAATCAGATGGTAGAGTTTCATCCATCATAGTCTTTCTTAAAACTAGCGGTTGAGCTGGACTGTAAGTCGCAATGTCAGCTGGAGAAAGAACCACAGGTATACCTTCTGAGTTCAAAAAACCACCAGGCTGATCAGTCATAAGGAATGGACGACCTTCTCTAGAAATCTTATCCAATCGACCAGCTTCATTCTTAACTGTAGCAAACTGACCTTTAAGTGCTAGAAGTTGGCTAAAAGATCTTTGCATTAAAACATAACCGCAAAGTTTGTCTTCAGAAGGAAGAAAAGAGTTAGACGCTCCGTAAACACCAGCAAGAGCCGATCTAAGAGTCGTCATTTCTTCATTTAGGATTTGAGTCCAGCTGGTACCAGCAAACAAAGGAACTTTTTGAGTCATAACTTTGTTTACAAAAGCATTGTCCATCTGAGCAAAATCAACCATCTTCGTCGCAAGTCCATAATATAGCGAGCTCGTAACATCTGTAGCTTCACCGTAAAGACCTGGCATTGCCTTTTCAACTTCTCCGCTGACGGTACTATATTTTAACGACTTAAAACCAATGCCAGTACTGTGAGCCGCTCTTAAGGCTAAAATTTCGTACCATTCAATAGCCCCATTGGCATATTGCTCTTCTGCCAAGGCCATAAAGTCATCATCAGATGGTACTTCCACATTTTCTGTTAAAACAAATTCAGAAAATGGATTCGTTATGTTTGTTTCGCCAACTTTGTTAGCGGCATCAAAACTTTCAAAAAGCGAATAGCTATTTGATAAGTTTTCGTCATCGACACCGATTTGCTCTAACTGAGTCAAACGATCACAGGCATTTACAGTTGCACCAGAGCCAAGCTCAGCCACTGGGCTGTGAATGGGTTTGAATGCATCTGAGGTGCCTTGATTTCTTGGCGTCTCAGGAACAAAAGTTCTTTGTTGGAATGGCTCCTTCTCAGGAGAGCATGCAAAAAGAAAAACTGAAGATATAGATATAAGTAATACTTTTTTCACGAGAATTCTCCTAGAAATAAACAATCATGTCCATGCGACCGTACGACGACATCGAAACATTGTTTCCATCGAGGACGCGGTTGTATTGAACAGAAACTTCGTAAGGAACCGAAACTTTCTTAGCAACATATGCAGCCAGTGCCGAATACTTAAAACCAACTTCTCCACCGAGTGAATGGAAGTAAGTGTTGTTTGCTAAGCCTTCGTAGTAGAGGTTTCCTGGGCCAGAAAATGAAGCTTTTCCTTCAGTGGCATATTGTGCTGCCGCCCAAAAGTGAAGAGCTTTCTCATAAAAGATTCCTGTAGCAGCAAGTTCTCCGAAGAAGTAAACACCTCTTTGGCGAGTCACATCTTGAACCTGTCCATCAGATTCTAAGATCGATGGAATGGCATCACCCTCATTTAAAGGAACAGCACGTCTGCGAGTGTCTGCAAAACTGTACTCAATTTTTTGTGCTGCACTAATTAGTATTTTTTCACTAGGCTTGTACTCTTCAAAAAAGTGAAATCCTAGTGTGTAACTTCCTTTGCCGACACCAGTATCGAAAAAGTTTTCTAACTCCCCAACAGAGCCAGTAGGCATTCTCAATCCAAGCAGGGCCGTGGCGTAGTACTTGTCACCTTTGTAGTAATTGTAAGCTCCACCGACCTCAATATCTCCGAGTTCAGTTCCTGAGATTCTTCCATTAGGAGATTGATAGCCCTTACTTCTAAAAAGAGCATTTTCGAAAAACTGAGTATTGAGAGTTGTTCCTGAAGCCTGTTGAAGTCCACCAGTTAAAGCAGGAGATAGAGTTCCCATCATTTGAGAAATGGCTGCGGCGTTATTCACACCAGCAACATTGAATGAAGTTTGAATATCTCTTTGAACAACCGGAACTCGAATACCGACAGAGAGTCTTGAAGTTGCTCCGTACTCAATCGCTGGAACAAACTGCTGAACATTGGCTTCAAAATCACTGTAGATGTTTGCGCCCATAAGGTCGTCTCCCATTCCAGGAGACAAGGCATTCAAGGCATCTCGAAGTTGACCAAGTGCAGGTTCACTCGCTGCTAGTGTATCAACACCCACTGATTGATTTAAACCACTTGTGATTGGTTCCAAGCGACCACGACTATTAAATGTGTCGGTGATTGACCCCGTCACAACTGTAGCTAATCTGGCTCGAAATACGTTTTTTGGTAATACTCTTGCTGTTTCAATAGCAAGTCCGGTCTGCGTATACAAAACTGCACCGCAGAGGAAAAGTTTGCCCAACAACCCCTTCATACAATCCTCCGTCGTTAAGGAGAGTTAACATATATATATTTAAGAAGTGAAACCCCTAATTCCCTCTGTAGACCTTTCAAAACCCCGATCGACTTTCAGGTATTCCGTTAAAGTTACGTAAATTCAACAGAAATGCGGGATTTCTGTCAGATTTAAAACGCGGAGCGTTAAAAATGTTTATATGGTTAGCGCAGGATTAGAAAATTAAAGGTCAAAAATTTTCCCCGGATTCAGGATCGAATCGGGGTCAAAAAAGCCTTTAAAAGACTTCATGGCCGCAATCTCAAGGGGCGACCTGGTGAAGTCCAAATGGGCCTTTTTAATGAGCCCAACACCATGTTCTGCAGAGACACTGCCGCCGTAATCCTTAACTTTCTTAAAGATGATCTCATCAATACTCTGGGATG
>CAZFYV010000091.1:0-11742 GCA_964523195.1 uncultured Pseudobdellovibrionaceae bacterium | reverse complement strand
GCCAAACAAGAAGCACGTATTTTTAAATATGGTTCGGGAACTGGTTCGAACTTTAGTGCAATAAGAGGAAAGATGGAGGCTATCGCTGGTGGAGGTACAAGCTCTGGCCTAATGAGCTTCCTTGAGGTCCTAGATAAAGGAGCTGGGGCTACTAAATCTGGAGGTACTACTCGTAGGGCCGCGAAGATGGTTTGTCTTGATGCCGATCATCCTGAAATTTTTGACTTTGTGTCTTGGAAGTCGAGAGAAGAAAAGAAAGTTAAAGCACTCATTGAAGCTGGTTATAGTAGTGATTTTAACGGTGAGGCCTATGCCACGGTGTCAGGGCAAAATTCAAATAATTCGGTGAGAATTAATGACGAGTTTATGACGGCACTTAGTAATGGTGGATCATGGAAAACTACCGCTCGCACGACAGGTGAAACTGTCGATGAATTTCCAGCTAAAGATCTATGGAATGAGATTGCTAAATCAGCATGGGAGTGTGCTGATCCAGGTGTGCAGTTCGATACAACGATACAGAAGTGGCATACTTGTCCGGAAAGTGACCGAATTAACGGTAGTAACCCCTGTTCTGAGTATATGTTTGTTGATGATTCTGCTTGTAATCTAGCTTCAATCAACTTAATCAAGTTTTTAGATAAAGACTCTAAATTTATGGTGGAGGAGTTTTTACATACAGCAAGAATAATGTTCCTCGCCCAAGATATATTGGTAGATTTTTCGAGTTATCCGACACAAAAAATCGCTCAAAACAGTCATGACTTTAGACCTCTTGGTTTAGGTTATGCGAATTTGGGGGCCTTACTGATGCAGACTGGGTTGGCCTATGATTCTGATCGCGGTCGCGCTCGAGCGGGTTTTATTACCGCTTTAATGCACGGAATGGCATTTCGAACCAGTAGTGAAATCGCTAAAAATATGGGGCCTTTCAATCGGTATAGAGAAAATGAAAAACCCATGTCAAAAGTCATGCGAATGCATAGAGATTCCTTAGCTAAGATCGATCGCTCTGAGTTGAATTCAAACGAATGGCAAGCAGTCTATGAACTCTGGGAAGAGACCATTGAAAATGGCGAAAAGTATGGTTTTAGAAACTCTCAAGCAACGGTCCTTGCTCCAACAGGAACAATAGGACTACTTATGGACTGTGACACCACTGGTGTCGAACCTGATTTTGCCCTAGTAAAGTTTAAGAAGTTAGCAGGTGGAGGGTACTTTAAAATCGTAAATCAATCGGTTCCAAAAGCTCTAGAGTTTTTAGGATACAAAGCGAGCGAAGTGGAATCTATCGTTAGATATATTCTAGGTTCTATGCAATTTGACTCCAGTGAAATCTCTAGAGAGATCTTGAAATCTAAAGGTTTACGAGAAGACGAAATAGACGTCCTTGAAAAGATGCTGCCTGGTAGTATGGACTTGAACCATGTTTTTGCGTCTTGGAACTTTTCCGACGAAGTTCTTAAGCGATTAGGCGTCGATCAAAAAGTGAAATCGGGTCAAACAGTGCTAAGTGCTTTGGGGTTTGGTGATGAGCAAGTTCAAAATGCTCAAAGAGATATTTGTGGAACGATGACTATTGAAGGAGCTCCATCCTTAAAGAATGAGCATTTAGAAGTTTTTGATTGTGCAAACAAGTGTGGACCTTTTGGTAAAAGATTTATTGCGGCGGAAGCCCATATTGAAATGATGGCTGCTGCTCAACCATTTTTAAGCGGTGCTATTTCAAAGACAGTGAACTTGCCGAATTCAGCAACTCAAGAGGATATCAAGAATATTTATCAGAAGAGTTGGAGTTTAGGATTAAAAGCGGTTGCTATCTATAGAGATGGTTCTAAATATAGTCAGCCTCTAAGCACTCAGTCTTCTAGTTCCGAACCGCGATTTACTGAGAAGGAATTTAAAGAAGCGCTCTCAGAAGCCTTACTATTAGCCCCAGCTAGACGTCGAAAACTCCCTCAAAAGAGAAGTGGAGTCACTATTGAGAGTTCTGTAGGAGGACATAAGGTTTATCTAAGAACTGGTGAATATTCAGATGGACGGTTGGGTGAGATCTTTCTTGATATGCACAAAGAAGGTGCGGCTATGAGGAGTTTATTGAACTGCTTTGCTATATCGGTCTCTCTAGGGCTTCAATACGGAGTTCCCCTTGAAGAGTTTGTTAGGAAGTTTACTTTCACTCGATTTGAACCCCACGGGCTCACAAACCATCCAAATATTAAAAACGCTACGAGTATTATTGATTTTATTTTTAGAGTTTTGGGAATGGAGTATTTGGGTGAAACCGAATTCGTTCACGTAAAACCAAACGAAGATGAATTAGTTGTGAACAAAAGAAATGACGAGCGTGACGATGATGAGAACGAAGTGAAAATTCAACAACTTAATCTTCCTGTTGATTCCTTGTTTGAAATTGATCGTTCTAAGACAGCGAGTACTGAGCCAATAACTGATACAGATGACCAGCTAGACGCCCATTTGAGTCAGATGATGGGAGATGCGCCGATGTGTAGCCAATGTGGACATGTTACGGTCCGCAACGGTAGCTGCTATAAGTGTTTGAATTGTGGACAGTCTGAGGGCTGCTCGTAAAACTTAGGGTTTTTTCGTGCGGAAACCTTGCTTTTTTGGCCTCAGGCCTCAAACTATGATAGCTCAGGGGCTAGGCAAAGTGAGGTATTTGTGTCTATTCAAGATAAGGTTTTAAAATCATTTAATCCAGCGACAGGCGACTTAGTTGGCGAACTTCCGGTGGACTCTTTAGAAATGATCCAAGAAAAGGTCGAAGCTGCTCATCGCGCTCAGGAAGAGTGGGGGCGTATGAAGATCGAGGATCGCGCTAAGATGATTGCTCCTTTCGCAAACTCACTTATGGAAAAAGTTGAAGAGATCGCAGAGTTACTTACTAAAGAGCAAGGTAAAACTCTCGTTGAGGCGATGGGTGAAGTCAAAGCCTGTGCTAATAATGTAGAATCAGAACTTGAGTCAGTGATTAATGCATTGAAGCCCGAAAAACTAACTAATGGACCTGATAAATCTCAGATCCTTTTTGATCCTTTAGGTGTGGTGGTTTCGATTACACCCTGGAACTTTCCAATTCTAATGCCCCAGTGGCATTTGTTGCCAGCTCTAATGGCAGGTAATTCGGTCATTATAAAACCGTCTGAAGAAACTACCTTAACTGCGAAGGCCTACATAGAGATTTTGCAATCTCATCTTCCAAATGGTGTTTTACAGATGGTCGTTGGCGACGGAGTACAAGGTCAGCAACTCATCGATCAAAACATTCAACTAACCGTCTTTACGGGAAGTAGAGATGTTGGTCAGAAAATCATGGAGCAAAGTAGTTCCCATTTAAAAAGAGTTATTTTAGAGCTAGGAGGCAAAGACCCCTTAGTCGTCTTGTCTTCAGCAGATTTAGACAAAGCCGTCGGTTTTGCGGTACAGAACTCATTTAGAAACTGTGGACAGGTTTGTGTGAGTACCGAAAGGATTCTTGTTTCTGAAGACGTCTACGATAACTTTTTAGAGAAGTTTTCCTCTGAAGCTAAGAAGCTAAAATATGGAAATGGATTGGATCATGGCGTAAGCATGGGATCAATGATCCACGGGCGCCAAAAAGCTAAAGTCCTCGAGCAAGTTGAAGATGCAGTTGCTAAAGGGGCCAAAGTTTATTTTGGTGAAACTCAAGCCGAGGGAAATTTTTTAGGTCCCATTATTTTAACTGAAGTCAATGATTCCATGGAAATATTAGACGGAGAAACATTTGGACCCGTTGTCTATGTTGATAAATTTAAATCAACTGAAGAGCTTGTAAATAAAGTGAACTCCTCAAGGTACGGACTGGGAGCCGCCATATTTGGCGCAGAGACACCAGCAACTGAAATTGCAACTCAGTTAAAAACAGGTATGGTTGGAATCAATAGAGGTGTTAGTGGTGTTAAGGATACACCTTGGGTCGGAGCTAAGGAAAGTGGTTTTGGTTTCCATCATAGTCATCACGGGCATAGACAGTTCACGCAAACCCGTGTGATTACCGTTCGAAGTTAAATCTACTCTAGGCGTGCAGCGGTGGTTTTCTCATCGTCAAAATCATACTTGCGTCCACGCCATTCAATTTTCTTTGAGACGAAGCGGTCATAGAGTCCCGCTATGGCCGTAAAAATAAATAGAAAAACGGGGAGAGGTAAGGCAAAAGCTCCAAAGTTATCAAATTTTCCGTACTTCTTTTGATTCATAAAAACAAATGCGATCAAAGCCAGTAAGGTTCCAATATGGTAAAAAGACTCCGCAAACATAAAGGCATTCACGAAGCACGCGATTATGAGAAAGCTCTCTAAACCAGTTTTCCAGTCTGAGTATCCAAAGCCAATTGCATTTAAACGTCTCCACCCTTTAAAAAACGCAGCAGTATCGGGAAACATTCGTACCTGATAGAGTTTCGCCTCGGGGTAGACCATATAATTCAAATTATTCTTAAGTACACTTCGTGCTAATGCGATATCTTCAGCAAGCTCGGCTTTAACCTCTGAGTGGCCCCCAATACTTTGATAGGCAGACTTTTTGAACATTAGATACTGACCAATTGCGAACAAACGCGAAGGTTTTGGAGTTGTATAAGGCGATGTAATCGCCAACACAATCATATGAAATGGGCCCATGAGTTCTTCCCAAGTTTCGACAGCCTCATGGTAAGGGAGTGCAGACATCATGTCTAAATTTTGTCTGGTCATAAAAGACATAGCTCTGTCGAGTGACTTTTTGTAATGAACTGTATCCGCATCTGTGAAAAGGAGATACTCTCCACTGGCCTCTCCAGCACCGACGTGACAAGCCCAACTCTTGCCAATCCAGCTCGATGGCTTTTCACCGGCTTCGACAAGTTTTAGCCTTTCCATTGGCATAGTTCTAATAATATCAACAGTGCTGTCTTCAGAATTGTCATCGACGACGATAATTTCGTACTTAGGATAAGTGAGTTGCATCATGGAACTTAATATTCCAATGATATTTTTCTCTTCATTTCTAACGGGAATAATTATCGAAATTGAAGGAAGTTCTTTAAAGGGCTGAACGCCAGCAGCAGGATCGGGAGTGGCACCTGCTGCAGGTATATGGCGTAGAACCTGAGGAGAAAGGCGAATCATAAAAATGACTGCACCAGTGATCATAATTGCAATACTTACCATTGTAATCAAAGAACCACTCTTCTTTCTTCAGGCAACCTATAGGTTCAGCGCACGGAATGTTTCTTCAACTCCGGCATATCCAGAATCAAACCATACCCACCAACTTATCGTCATTAGTGAGTGACCCAAGAAGATCCCGAAATGACTCCACATTTCAATACGGTCAGATTTCTGTTTTAAGTATCTCACCCAATGGAGGGCTTCATCAATAATACTATAGAAGAAGCTAAGAATTATAAGAACTAGGGCTGGGTACCTAAAAGTCTCGGGGTAATCCTTAGCGAAACAAAGAAACATAATACTCGTAACGCCACAAAAAATAGTGATCCCATGGACCAAAGACTCACCTTTTTTAAGTTCCTCTCGATAGACCGTTCGGTGCCCGATGGTATCGATGGCAATAGCAACAGAGAAAATGAAAGCTCCCAATGGAATATTCCAAGCAAAATAAGGGATTCCAGTTTCCATAACTCGACCAAAGGTCACAAAGGACATCAGAGTTACAAATAGGCCAATCATCATTCCGACCCAAGAAAGGTAGATAATCCAATCGTTTTTTGAGAACTCTCTGATTCTTCCCACGTAAACTAGGAAGTCTTGGTAGTAAGTTGTGCCATTTATTGAGGTATTTGTGAAGTCATCGAAGATGCCTTGAATTTTGGTTGGTTTAGCTTCTATTTCGCTTGGGTTACTTTTTTGAGGAGCTCTTGTTGTCGGTCTTGGCTCCATACTAGGTGGGTTCATTTAAACCTCCAAACTTTGTTGAGTGGTACAGGTTTCCACGGCTTAACGACTCGTCGTGGAATTTGTAGAAAAACTCTGGCCATACCCTTTGCAGCTAACAAAACTTTTTTCCATTTCGGAATATAGGTGCGGGTATTCCAAGCATGGCGTCCCCTAAGAATCACCTTGTGGCCAATGGCTGAGTAAATCTCGATGGCTGAAGAAACAGCAAGCGCAGCTCGAAAAGGGAGATGGATGAGTCCTTCTTTTCCCTTAGTATAAAACTCTTCTGCTCGAAAGACGAGTTTAGGAGCGAGAGCATAAGCCGACTCTATGAGTTCCTCTCTATCTCGAGGTGGGTAATTTAACTCCATTTCCTCAAACCATGATTTAGGTATATAGATTCGATTGTTTTCAAAATCTTCCAATATGTCTCTTGAGATGTTTGTTAATTGCATGGCAATGCCTGCAGCAACGGCCTCATCAAGCGCGTTCTCATCATTGACACCCATAATATGGGTCATCATTAAACCGACGACTCCTGCGACCCTAAAGCAATACAGGTCCAATTCTTTTTCTGAGTTGTACTTAAATTCACTGGAATCCATTTTCATTCCTGCAAGGAGTTCCATAGCGTAGTACTCAGGAATTTTATATCGATCTGCAAGAAAAGAAAGAGCTTTAAAATAGTCATTTTGATCTGAAGCTTTTCCCTCAAGAGCCAGTCTAGTGCTGCTTTGTAAATGTTCGAGTCTCTGAGAGGCTTCCTCTGATGAAGGAGCTTCATCAATCTGATCGTCACAATAGCGGCACCACCCATAAAGGAGTTGTGCTCCAGACATGGCTTCCTTAGAAAAGAATACTGATGCAAAAGAAAAACTCTTTGCAGCAGTATTCATTGTTTGTCGACAGGTCTCAAGAGTTCTATCGGAGACATTGTTTCTTGTTAACTCCATTAGATTCTCAAGCCAGGTTCCGTAATCGGAGTAAAGCTCGTGTTTTCGGGAACTACTCGAGGAAGTAGTTGGCTGCCGAGGTCACTAATCAATAAATCAGCCGTGGCTTTACCAGAATTCACAACGCCAGGAATTCCCGCTCCAGGGTGAGTTCCTGCCCCGGCAAAATAGAGATTAGAGATTTTGTCATCTCTATTGTGCGTTCTAAAGTATGCGCTTTGAGTGAGCGTTGGCTCAAGAGAGAACGCAGCTCCAAGGTGACTGTTGAGTTCTGTCTCAAAGTCATCAGGAGTGAAAATTCTTTGGGTAACAACAGAATCTTTCAGACCAGGCATATATTTATCCTGCATATAAGTCATAATCTTATCTGCATAGATAGGACCTTCCTTTGACCAATCAACGTCCAAGTGTCCCTTGTGCGCAACTGGAGCCAGTACATAAAAGGCATCACAGCCCTCCGGAGCCATTTGTGGATCCGTAGCACTTGGTCTGTGGAGATAAAGTGAAAAGTCTTCGGGTAGTACTCCATTTTTAAAGATGTCGTCCAAAAGCCCTTTATATCTTGGCCCAAATAAAACATTATGGTGGGCCAAGTTTTCGTACTTTCTGTTTGTACCGAAATATATAAGAAATAAAGACATGCTATATCTCGACTTCTCAAGTTTCTTTCTAGATCTATTAAGAGTTGGCTCATCTTTAAGCAGATGCTTATAGGTATGGTAAACATCAGCATTAGAAACAGCCGCTATACAAGGATAAGTTTGTCCACTTTGTGTTCTAACCCCAACGACCTTTTGATTTTCGGTTAGTACCTGCTCGATAGATTCATTGTAAGAAATCGCTCCGCCGAGATCTTTAAACAGTTTAACAAGCCCTTGGATAAGTGCACCAGTGCCACCCTTAGGAAAGGTGACTCCCCAATTTCTCTCTAAATAGTGAATGAGTGTATAGATAGAGCTGGTATCAAATGGGTTTCCACCTACGAGAAGAGAATGAAATGAAAAAGCTTCTCTCAGGTGGTCATCTTTTATAAACCTAGAAACTGTTTTGTAGACGCTTCGGTCGGCTCTCAACGTCGCAAGTTGAGGAGCGACTTTCACCATATCCCAAAACTTTAAGAAGGGTTTGTCAGCGAGTTTCGTATAGCCTTCTTCGAAAACCTTTTCTGAATATTTTAGGAATTTAAGATAGCCCGCTAAATCTTTTGGAGCCTTCGCCTTGATCTGTGACTCAAGTTCGTCGCCACGGTCTGAGTAATCAAATTGATAACCATCATCCCAAAGAAGTTTGTAGAACGGATAAACTGGTAGTAGATCGACATAGTTGTCGATTTTAGTTCCCGCAAGATTAAATAGATCTTCAAGACATTCAGGCGCTGTAATAACTGTTGGACCGGCATCAAAGGTGAACCCTTGATCTTGGTAAACATAGGCTCTGCCGCCTGCCATATCTCTTTTTTCGAAAATATGAACGTTAAATCCAGCTGCTTGTAAGCGAATAGCCGTCGCTAATCCACCAAAACCAGAACCAATTACTGCAATATTATTCGTAGGCATTTTCAATCCTTTCCCGCAAATTATGTACAATTTCGAATGCCCTCTTGTACTCTGCCCCAAGTCGTATATCTTTTCGCAAAATTCTCATGGCTTCATCTGCGAAGTCGCGAGCCCTGCGTTTTGCCCTAATAATAAATTGTGTTTTTTCGATCCAATCCCAAAGGAGTTGAGTGTCTCCGCGGGCTTCCATGGTTCCCAAGGCCTTAACCGCCATTTTAAACTCGCGGTATTGCTCTGCCGAAGTGAGGCTAGCTGCCGCGGCCCAAATAAAACTTGGTCTTCGCAAGATCAGGTCTTCTAAATGTTTTGGATCAGATTCATTCAGAAGATTTCCAAGATCATCAAACATTTGCAAGGAGACACCAAAGCGTTGCCCAAACTCGAGCAACAAATCAACTCGTTGTTTAGAAGCTCCTGAAGCAATTGCTCCGAATCCCATTGAAAGGGCCATGAGTTCTCCAGTTTTTAACTCTAGAGACTTCATACATGTTGGGAAGACTTCACTGGTTTCAATCTTGTCGATTGAAACACCTAAATCTATTGCCTGTCCACAATGGGCCGCCGTTAGAGTTCGATGATAGAGTCTCAGAATTTCAAGTTGCTGCGAATCAGACATAGAGCTTTGTTCGAGCCAGGTCATAGGCCAAAAATAAAGAAAATTCCCAGCATTGATTGCTAGAGGTTCTCCAAGAAATTTATAAAGTGCAGGTTCGCCTCTTCGAAGTTCACTTTTATCTTGAATGTCATCAATGATAAGAGATCCGGCATGAATTGTTTCAATAATTTCGCCAAGAATATTTAAGTTTTGCTCTGTAGTTTCATTGGGTGTGTGTTCAATAGGAGTGTGGCCAAAGAAAAAGCCGGCTTTAACCATTTTTGCTCGGATACGTTTTCCAGACTTTGTGAGAATTTCTTCCACAGGCATCAAAAGCTGTTGTTCAACAAGATCACTGTAAGTATGAAACTGTGAGCTGGATTTTTCTAGGATATCCTTATCCATAGGTTACCTCGGTTTTCTCCGATAAGCATTTCACGGCCTTACTTAGCGGAACTGGTGGTCTTAGTGCCAAGATTTTTAGCTTGTCACTCATCCGTAATCGACCACCGTAAAATCTCTCTATTGTGCCTACTGGCAAAGTGTAAAATCGTTTCATTATTTCTAGTCTTTGCTTAGGAGCTGAAGCTAGAAAAAGCATGCGATTTAATAACTGATAGAATCTCTGATTAGATTGGTACTTTTTAAAGTAAGTTTTGAAAAGAGACTGAATATTTCCTTCAAGACTTTTCTCGTCGAGACTGCTTTTTCTAAAAAATTGAAAGACCAACTGGTCATAAAAATTGAGAGTTTCAGGCAGGGTATACCCTGTAGTAGAATTCAGTAATCCTGCTCGGGCACCAATAGAAAATATATTTCTTTCGTTAGACGGACCTAAGTGGTTTTCTAAAGGCAGGGGTAAGCATCCTGATTCTATTCTTTCTACACTTTGAATTTTCCAGCCTTGGTTTTGAACATATGACTGAATACGATCAGCAACTTTATGTTTATCCAAGTCACTCGTGTCACTATAATATGTATCTTCGATCAGTAGCCTTTGCTCATCCCAAGGTAAAAGATACATAAAACGGTATCCATCAATTTGCTCGATGTTTGTGTCCATCAACGTAGGATGTGTAAGACCGTGAGGGGCTTCTAATTTCACATCTATTCCAACAAACTTTTGAAAAGCTCTCCGATAGGATGGGTTGGATAAATCTTCTTTTGGCCAGCCTCTGCCATCAAAGACAAGGCCGTCTAAACTATGAATTTCACTTTCTTGGAAAGTGCGATTGAGCTCGATGGAATCTGGGTAGTTGTTCCTAATAAACTCATCCATCTTAGAACTTGTGATGGAGCAGTAAGCTCCATTCTTAAAAACCCTAGGTGAGTTTCCAAACTGGACTTCGTGTTTGTCCCATTGTTTTGAAATCATCGGTTGGATAATATCGAAAACTCTTTTGCTGATGTCGGACTTATGAAAACACCACGTATGATTTCCATCCAGTGACGGTTTAGAATCGTAAAGCCGCACTTTTAATTCTGGATTAATTGTCTTTAATAGGTGCAGCAAAAAGCAGGACGAAAGTCCTCCTCCGATGATGTGTATTGGTGTTGATGAAACTTCGTGATGTTCGTTCAAAAAAATTATCCCCTGCGTCCCCAAACTCCCTAAGAGATTGGAAAATACTTGTTCAAAAATATTTGAATTATAGAGGGTAAGTCAAATTTTTATTGCCTAAAGGGCCCATCAGTCATTAAGGTGTGAACCCTTGTGCGTTAAATATAAAATTACTGAGGAGCGATTGTGGAATCTCTTAGAGACTTTGATTTGATGAATCCTACTGAAGAGCACAAAATGTTGCGCGACACGGTACGTCAGTTCGTGCGTGAAGAGGTAGAGCCCCAGGCTCACGAGTTCGATAGGAAAGAGCAGTTTAATCTAGAGCTTTTCCGCCGTTTGGGGGAGTTGGGTTTGTTGGGAATTACAGTTTCCGATGAGTTTGGTGGTTCGGGAATGGATGCTGTTTCAGCGACGATTGCTCATGAGGAACTTTCTGCATCGGATCCAGGTTTTTGCCTCGCTTATTTGGCGCATGCAATGCTTTGCGTAAACAACTTAGCTGTTAACGGCTCTCAAGAGCAAAAAGAAAAGTTTCTCCCAGGATTGTGTTCGGGAGAACTCGTTGGTGCCATGGCTATGTCAGAGCCAAACTATGGAACTGACGTTTTGGGTATGGAGACCACTGCAGTTAAAAAAGACGACCACTATCTTCTAAACGGTCAAAAGATGTGGATTACCAACGGAACAATCGATGAGAACAAAACACCATGTGATGTTCTTTGGGTTTATGCGAAGACTGGTGAAAATAATGGGAAGCCTTTGATATCAACTTTTATCGTCGAAAAAGGCATGGAAGGTTTTAGTGTTGGTCAAAAGATCATGGATAAAACCGGAATGCGTGGATCTAACACCGCTGAAATGGTCTTTGAAAACGTAAAAGTTCCTTTTGAAAACTTGGTTGGTAACGAAGGTGAATCGATGATTCACATGATGCGCAACCTTGAGATTGAGCGCTTAACTTTGGCGGCGATGAGTTTAGGTATTGCTAGAAGAAGTTTAGAGATCATGAATAATTACGCCAGCGAGCGATCTGCTTTTGGCCAACCTATTAATAGGTTCGGTCAAATTCAAAGACATATTGCTGAGAGCTTTGCAGAGTTTAGACCGTGCCAGGCCTATATTTATGATGTGGCTAGAAAAATGAAGATTGATGATCACG
>CAZFYV010000090.1:0-11775 GCA_964523195.1 uncultured Pseudobdellovibrionaceae bacterium | reverse complement strand
GACCGGAGTATCAACAGGAATTTCAGCTGCTGATCGGGCTCATACAATTCGAATTGCGGCCAATCCCAATGCAAGACCCTCCGATATCATTATGCCGGGCCATATTTTTCCGATTAAAGCTGAGCAAGGTGGAGTTTTAAAAAGAGCTGGTCACACTGAAGCAAGTGTAGACTTAGCGGTCTTAGCTGGTCTGAATCCATCTGCAGTGATTTGTGAAATTATGAAACCTGATGGAACCATGGCAAGAGTTGATGATTTAAGAGAGTTTGCTAAAGAGCACGATATTAAAATTGGAACTATCGAAGATCTTATTAGTTACAGATTAGAAAACGAAACTCTTGTTACTGAAACTGCAAATTGTAAATTCCCGACACCATACTCAGACGATTTTAGAATGAGAATTTTTCGATCCGAGTTAGATGGTAGTGAGAATATTGTAATTCAAAAGGGTAGAATCGATCGCAACAAGCCAACACTTGTTCGCGTTCAGACTCAGCATTTACTAAGCGATATTTTTGACTCCTTAAGACACGACTCCAAACAAAAGCTTGATGAGTCTCTGCAGAAGATCTCTAAAGAAGAGTCCGGCGTACTTGTTTACTTAAGAACTCCTAGAATTGATGCGAGATTAACAGATGAGGTGGCGTCTTTAGCACGACAAGATGATGAACTTCAGGTTTTAGAGGAGACAGATCGCCCATCACCAGCAATGGACTTAAAGGACTACGGTATTGGAGCTCAAATTCTCAGATCTATCGGAGTTCGCGAGATTAGATTAATTACCAATAACCTTTCTAAGCGAGTTGGACTTAAAGGTTACGGTTTAGAAATTGTGGAAGAAGTTGCCTTATTTGACGAGGGGACTGCAGCTGAAAAGTCTACTAATGCTGACGGATCAGTTATTGAGAAAATGAAGAATAGGGATCAATAAATGGCTATGAATGTTGAGAACCTTAAAATTGGAGTTGTAACTGCGCTATTTAATAGACCTGTGACTGAGAAACTTCAGGCAGGAGCTTTAGGTGAGCTAGAGAAGCAAGGTCTAAAGCCTGAGCAGATAATTTCTGTTGAAGTTCCTGGAGCATTTGAAATTCCTCTTGCAGCACAAGCTTTGCTTGAAAGAGGATGTGATGGAGTTGTTACGGTGGGCGCAGTTATTCGCGGAGATACAGCTCATTTTGATTTTGTATGTAATGCAGCTGAGCGGGGCTGCACAGAATTACAGTTAAAGTATAGTAAGCCAGTTGGTTTTGGTGTGATTACGACTGAAAATGCCGAGCAAGCATATGCTCGTGCCGGGGGAGAAAAGGGAAACAAGGGAGCAGAAGCTTCTGAGGTTGTTTTAACTATGATTAAGATTTTAGGAGAAATCCAAAATAAATAAACCTAACCCCCAAATAGGAGTACACCATATGTCTTCAACAAATTTGAGCTCAGATGAAACACTAAAGCTCTCTGTACAGTTTTTCTATGACAGCCTGCGAGAAAAAGTGAGTTCTAATAATGCTCGTCTACTTTTAGACTCAGCTTTGCTACACTCTGGATTGAAAGGTAGAGCTGATGGTCTTAATGATGACGAAGCAAAGCATCTTTGCCTCGAGTTAATTAAGCAAGGCGGTCCTGGCTTTAGAATTGGCCAAGAGATATACCGCTCGCATCTACAGTAATGGGATTATGGCAGAACGTGGATCGAAAGATAACCAAGACAATATTGATGTAGTTGAATCGCAAAAAAGAAGAAGAGAAGTTTTTCTTGTATTTGGTCTTGGTCTTCTTTTCGTTCTATTAACTTTATTTGAAATTAAATTGTTTTCTACGAGTGAACAGCTTCCTTTTGTTCACTCGATCTTTTTTTTCGGGCTAGTAAATTTTAATATTATCATTCTTTTACTACTTCTGTTTTTTATTTTCAGAAATATTGTAAAGGTTTTTTCTGAACGCAAGGGAAAGTGGATAGCCAAAACCCTCAAGGCAAAGCTAATAGCGGCTTTTGTGGTCTTCTCATTTGTTCCTACAGTCCTAATGTTTTTGATATCGGTTTTTTATATCAATTCTAGTTTTGATAAATGGTTTTCTGTTAAAATGGGGAGTGTTTTAAAGAACTCACTCGAAGTCACCCATGAGTATTATTCCACCGAAAAGAAAAGAAACTATCATTTTGCATCTGAAATTATAGCATCCCAGGCAAGTTTCAAAAGGCCATCTTCGAAACTGGTCAGCGTTTTTAATAAAAAAATTGAAGAGTTCTCTCTGGATTCAATTGAGTATTATCCAAACTTAATTGATCGAAGATTGATTGCCGTCAAATCATCAGAGAGCTTACCGCTTATCCCAACTGTTTCCATTGAGTTTCTACAAAAGGGAATTCGGAGCCGGGTTGAGTCCTCTACCATACATCAGTTCGGAGAAGGCAATCTTATTCGAATTATTACACCTGTTCCTAAAACAAAAGGTGGTGGGGCCCTCGTAGTGTCGACATATGTGCCTCTATCTCTGACTTCAAAAATGGCAGATGTTACATCTGCGTACGAAGATTTCAGAAACACCAATCCCTTGGAATATCCATTGAAGTCGATTTATCTCATCATCTTGATTATGATGACTTTAGTTATTCTCTTCGGTGCGACCTGGTTTGGTTTTTATTTGGCTAAACAGCTTACTAACTCTTTTAGAGCTCTGGGTATTGCCACGAGACGAGTTGCAGCTGGCGATTATAGAATTGTTAAAGTTCTAACTGGAAATCAGGAAGTACAAGACCTGGTTGAGAATTTTAATAGCATGGTTTTAAACCTGGATCGCTCGAAAAAAGAAGTTCTTCAGGCCAATAAAGATCTGCACGATACTCTAGAGCGATTAGATGAACACAGTCAGTATATTCAAGAAGTTTTGGCTAGTGTTAGCACAGGAGTAATTTCGGTAACTCCCCATGGAAACGTGAACGTGATTAACCGACATGCAGCTCAACTATTGAGAATCAATCCAAAGGAATTTGAGGGGCAGTCCCTGGCAAAGCTTTTAAGTACTGCGCAATTTGGTTTGATCAGAGACTCATTTGATCATCTGTCAAAGCATGGCCTTGCGAGCTTGCAAAAGAGTATCAGTATCGAAGTCGGAGAAGTTACTTTGCCTCTCCAAATTACGATTTCTTTAATGACCGACGAACGTGGCGAAGAAATTGGTAAACTTCTAGTTTTTGATGATTTAAGTCCGGTTGTTAAGGCGCAAAGAGCAGCGGCTTGGACTGAAGTTGCCCGTAGGATTGCCCATGAGATTAAAAACCCTCTGACACCAATTAAGCTATCTGCGCAACGATTACAGAAGAAATTTGCGAGTCAGCTTGATGATCCTGCATTTGAAGATTGTACAAAAATGATCATCCAGCAGACCGACGAGTTAAAGCAGTTGGTGAATGAGTTTTCCAATTTTGCACGATTACCACAGAGTAATCCACAGCTGTCCTCACTAGATAAGATTATTGAGGAAACTCTAACTCTTTATCGCTCTGCCCACAGCAAGATAGAGTTTGATTTTGATCGCGATGAGTCTTTACCTATCTTCAAATTTGATCCAGAGCAGATAAAGCGAGTCATCATGAATCTTGTTGAAAATGGTATAGCCGCCACAGAAAATGACTCACAAGCTCAAATTAGGATTCGAACTCAGTACGACAACTTGTTGAAACTAGTTAGAATCTCCGTTTCGGACAACGGTGTGGGACTTGATAAAAAACGTTTGAATCAAATATTTGAACCCTATTATAGTACAAGGGACTCGGGCACCGGCCTTGGTTTGGCCATTGTAAAGCGAATTGTTGAAGACCATAATGGCTTCATCAGAGCATTAGAAAATGAGCCTCGAGGTTTAAAAATGCTAATTGAATTACCTGTAGTTGAGAAAGAGGCCGCGGCGAACAGCACTCAGGATGCTGATCCAAGGGGGGATTTTTAAGATGGCTGAAATGACTGGCACTAAAATTTTAATCGTCGATGATGAAGCTCCAATTAGAGAAATTTTGAAAGTTTCCTTGGAAGATGAACATTGTGTTGTTGATGTTGCGAGCAACGGCGATGAAGCACTAGAGAAAATTAAGAGCTTTAAACCACAAGTTACTTTTTTAGATATTTGGATGCCTGGCTCGATGGATGGACTAGAAGTCTTGAAGACAGCTCAAGAGCAGGAACTTCAAACCGAGTTTGTGATGATGTCAGGACACGGTACTATTGAAACAGCGGTAAATGCCACCAAGCTTGGGGCGTGGGATTTTATCGAAAAACCTCTTTCTATGGATAAAGTTTCCATTGCTATTCAGAATATCATTAATTTCCAAGAAGAACGCCAAGAGAAGAATGCTCTTCTAACAAAGCTTCGTAAGAATATTGCCATCGTTGGTGATCATCCAGAAGTGGTTAAAATTAAAGAAATGATTGCTCGAGTAGCTCCGAGCAATTCTTGGGTGCTGATTACTGGAGAAAATGGAACCGGGAAAGAATTGGTTTCTCAAAACATACATTATCTAAGCTCTAGAGCATCAGGTCCATTTGTCGATATTAACTGTGCAGCAATTCCGGAAGATCTCATTGAAAGTGAGTTGTTTGGTTACGAGAAAGGTGCATTTACAGGCGCGCAAAAGGCTAAAAAAGGTAAGTTTGATCTAGCGGACGGTGGTACATTGTTCCTAGATGAGGTAGCCGATATGAGCCTCAATGCGCAGGCCAAGGTCCTTCGATTTTTGCAAGAGAAAACCTTCACCCGTGTTGGTGGTGAAGTGAACATTTCTGTCGATGTCAGAGTTATTGCGGCGACAAATAAGAACCTTGAAGAGGAGATTAAGGAAGGACGCTTTCGAGAAGATCTTTATTATCGCCTTAATGTAATTCCAGTTAGGGTTCCTGCTCTTAAAGAGAGGATGGAAGATATACCTGCTCTTATCCTACACTTTAGCGAACAGTTTGCTCGCGAGGGTGGGTACAATCGAAAAGTGTTCTCTGATCGAGCAATGGAAAAACTATGTAATCATAGTTGGCCTGGAAACGTGAGAGAGCTTCGGAATTTTATCGAGCGAGTTTATATTCTGACTCCGGGAGATTATGTAGAGGAGCATGATATTCGGTTTGCTGGTCTGAGTGTTGGTGGTTCTGATGAAAGTCTTATTGAAATTTCAAATTTTCGAGAAGCAAGGGCTCAGTTCGAAAAAGAGTATTTGATGAAGAAGATTTCAGAGAATAACGGCAATATATCTAGAACAGCTGAAGTCATAGGCCTAGAGAGAAGTTATCTTCATCGGAAAATCAAAGCCTACAATATTGAATTGGAATCCTAAAAGGCGTGGGAGGGGAGTCGTCTTTGGCTTCCTCCAAGACTCATCAAATTTGCAAACGAACTAAATTTTTCAGCAATATGGCTTGCAAACATCGATTCTCGATAAGTCAACTTGGGCCCCGGGGCTACCCCCATCAACACATGAACTAGTCTCCTTAAATCCTGTCTTAAGGGGTCACTTAGGGCGAAATCTTCAAAGATGTAAGTATTGTAATCCTCTAAAGAGGGTTTAAATTTCTTGGCCGAATAGTTTCTGTAAGTATGCTCTTCGATAATTATTCGAGCACCTTGTCGCAAGTTGTAGATTTTGCGGTCAAACTCCTCTGGGATAAATTGATAAGCGAGGAGGTTTCTTAGACTAGAGATATAATACATCAGATGGAGAGTCGAAGCCGTGGTTTCAGTTGATCTGTCCATGAGGTTTAGAAGAATTGCTTTATACTCCTCCTTCTGTTCTTCGGTACCACTTTGAAAAATTGAATAGAGGCCATGTCCGAATACCATTGAGTAAAGTTGGGTTGAGCAGTGATAAATTTCAGGACTTCTTTGGCTAGATAGAATATTGTGAATCTCCTTAACAGATAGTTTTGCATCTTTGGCTCTTGTTTTAATTGAATTCAAGATCTTCTGATTCGCCACTGGAATTTGATGAGCCAGATCTATAATGCCTTTTATATTCCCATTCTCTACTGAAAACTTATGTTTTTTTACTACAGGAGTTAGTCCTAAGCTTTGAGCTTTGACTTCGAGTCCACGGCAAAACTTTTCATCGATTGTTTCTGTAGAGATCGCAACAGCGAAACTTTCTGAAGCCCAGAAAATCAACCCCAATAAGAGAGCAACGTATAGAGCTCTAAAGTCTCTTATGGGCTGCAATGATGGTCGCTTGAGTAATTTCTTCACAGCTTAATCTCCAAAGTGTTGAGGCCAATTGAAGTTTAATCAAGAGCTTAAACTTTCTGTGCCTTGAGATTAAGATATCAAAACTAGATGCTGTTTGTTGTAAAACAAAGGAAAAATAGAATTCAAATGAAGAACAGTTTGCAAGCAAAATGTAAAAAAGAATTTACCCTTTGTTCTTCACTTTGTACCAAGCCTTTAAAGATTTAAGTACACTCTTCGGTACGTATTTGGTGATTGATTTCTCCCATTCTTCAGGGCCAATCAAGCCTTTAACCATACTTGAAGAGATCTGCGAGATTTTTGCCGGCGGAATAAAGTAGATTGTTTCAACTTCAGGAGCCAGGTCAAAATTGATTTGTCCCATAGACTTTTCGTATTCGTAATCTTGTGTGGAACGAATCCCACGAATTAAATACGGAATCGATTTTTGCGAAGCAAATTTGGCTAAGTATTTGTTGTCGATGATTTCCACTTTGGCATTCTTTAAATGAGAAACGGTTTCTCTCAGCATTTCTTCTCTTTGGTCGACCGAAAACATATAATTTTTGTCGGGATTATGCCCAATTGCCACGATCAATTCATCATAAAGTTCAGCAGCTTTGTCGATCACCCAGAGGTGGCCATTTGTGACGGGATCAAAACTTCCAGCATAAATAGCTCTTTTCATCTTGGATTTGCTTGCCATACCGCTTCTCCTCAGGCGGTAGACTGGCATAATCTCTGCCCTAGAGCCACTAAAAAGTATGATCCCTAGGTGACTTTTGCCATAGCTTGTCTTAAAACCCAATATGGAGAGGTTTTCATGGGAAACACGACAAAAATTACAGGCCGTTCTTATAAAAAAGCAGTCACTTGGAGTGACTCGTTTGTATTCACACTTCGCGAAGCTCCAGCTGATGCGGATATTGTGAGCCAGCAGCTCCTGATTCGAGCTGGGTTTATCAAAAAAACTGCCCCAGGAATTTATACCTATGGGCAAATGGCACTTCGATCGTTGAGAAAATTCGAGGACATCATTCGCGAAGAGCTCAATGCTCGTGGATGTGTTGAGATTCTGATGCCTATGGTTCAACCTCGAAGTCTATGGGAAGAGACCGAACGCTGGAAAAAGATGGGCGACGGGTTGTTAAAGTTTAAAAACCGCAATGGACATGAGTTTTGCCTGGGAGCAACCCATGAAGAGGTGATTACCGATTATGTTCGTAACGACATCAAAAGTTATCGAGATCTCCCTAAAACACTCTACCAAATTCAGGACAAGTATCGCGACGAAATTAGACCTCGTTTTGGGCTTATGCGCGGTCGCGAGTTTTTTATGAAAGATGCTTATACTTTCGATGCTGATAAGGAATCGGCTCTTGAGAGTTACAAGCGGCTTTACGAAGCATACCAGGCAATCTTTGATCGAGTTGGCCTTGAATATCGAACAGTACAAGCAGACGCTGGACAAATTGGTGGAAGTCAAACCCACGAGTTTCAAGTTCTTGCCGAGAGTGGAGAAGACTCGCTGATTGTTTGCTCGAAGTGTGATTTTGCAGCCAATGTAGAAATCGCTCCTGCTATCGAACGAGACAAACGCAACTCAGACGAAAAGCCACTAGAAATGGAAGAGTTTGCGACTCCAGGATTGCGGACTATCGCGGATCTAGCTAAAAATACAAAATTGACCGAGAAAGAGCTTGTTAAAACTATGTTCTTTTCCGCTTCCGAGGCTGATGAGGATGTTAAGCCTGTCGCAATTTTACTTCGAGGCAGTGATGAACTTAATCCAGTGAAGTTAAAAAATGTCCTTGGCCTAAGCAATGAACCACTGATGTTAAATGAAAAAGAAGTTGAGGAAGTTACGGGAGCTAAGCCTGGAAGTTGCGGACCTGTTGGACTCAAGATCCCGATCTATATGGACAATGCCCTTGAAGGCAAAGCGAATATGGTTGTGGGAGCGAACAAGGACGACTTCCATTTAAAGAATGTAAATATAGACCGAGACTTTAAAGTCGAGAAAACAGCAGATCTTCGGATGGCGCAGCCAGGAGATGAATGTCCTAATTGCCAAAGTGAATTGAAATCAATTCGTGGAATTGAAGTTGGACATGTTTTTTATCTTGGACAAACATACTCCAAACCAATGAAGGCCAACTACCTAGATAAAAACGGGAAAGAGCAGACCATTGAAATGGGATGTTATGGAATTGGAATTGGAAGAACGGTTCAATCAGCAATTGAACAGCAGCATGATAAAGATGGCATGATTTGGCCTGTTTCCATCGCACCTTTTCACGTTCACGTATGTTTGCTCGATCCGGACAAGGATGCGGCTGTTGAGGCTATGAATAAAATGATCGAACCACTTGAGCAAGCCGGAGTAGAAGTTTTTATAGATAACCGAAAAGAGCGTCCAGGAGTAAAGTTCAAGGATGCTGATCTTATCGGGTTTCCAATTCGAGTTGTGGTTGGGCAAAGAGGTCTTGATAACGGTGAAATCGAAGTGGTTGATCGAAAAACTAAAGAAGTGGTTAAACTGGCGCCAGATAAAGTCAGCGAACATATTTTAGATTGGATGGGTAAGAATGGATTTTAATTTGAAATCACCAGTTCTAGCTGCGCTAGATGTAGACACTGATACTGAAGCTTTCGAGCTTGCAAAGGGTATTGGTGAGTATGTAGGTGGTTTTAAAATTGGTCCACGGCTTGCCGTTCGATATGGACAGAGTTTTATAAAAGAGTTGGCAGAAATCGCCCCCCTCTTCGTAGATAATAAATATTTGGATATACCGAATACGGTTGTTAACTCAGTCAAAGCTACTTTTGATTGTGGTGCTAGTTTTTGCACTGTCCATGCCTGGAATGGCCCGGAAGCTTTACGAGAATTGGCAAAGCTAGAAACAGGCTTAAACCAAGAGCGACCATTTAAGATTCTAGTAGTCACTGTGCTGACAAGTTTCTCGAAACACACATTACCAGTGGGAATGGAAAAAAAGGAAATGGCCGATCACGTTTTAGCCCTAGCTCAAATGGCCTATGATTGCGGAATGAGGAACTTTGTGTGCTCTCCGTTAGAAGCTAAACTTCTTAAAACTCGATTTAGTGATTCATTTCTAGTGACTCCAGGAATTCGTTTTGAACCGGGATCTGCTGATCAAAAGAGAACGGCTACACCTAAAAAGGCATTGGACGATGGTGCCAATGCGCTGGTGATTGGACGGCCAATTTATAAGTCTCCAGACCCAAAGGCCGCCGCCAAAGAAATTTTTGATCACATCAATGGAGTTCAATAGTGTCTCGTAAGGCCTCTGGTTCTAACCCTGGAAGTAAGCGCAACAGAAAGCCTGGCGAAAGAGGTCCTCGCAGTAATAAATCTGGTCGCACTGGAGAAAAGGTCTCTTCAAAGCGTGGTAATGATCAACAAAAAAGCCGAAATAGTGATAGAGGGCGCCCTCATTTTAAAACGGATCAGCAAACTGAGATTCCATCATTAACTTTTTCACCCAAGCACCGCTGGGTTGCTGGAATTCACTCTTGTAGGGAAGCTTTGAAAGTGCGTCCTCATGCGGTTCAAAAGGTATTTGTAAAGCAAGGAGCTGAAAGAGCTGAACAGTACAAAGAGATTTTCCAACTTCTATCAAAAAACCATATCGCGTTCCAAGAGGTCTTACCTAGTCAACTCGATAACTTAACAAGTGGTCATCAGGGTATTGCTCTCTCTGTGAATGAAGACCCACAAGTGGATTGGAAAGAGTTAGAAACTGCTGATAAAGCCATTGTTTTGATTCTTGATGGTATCGAAGATCCACATAATTTTGGGGCTATTCTTAGAACGGCTTGGCTCATGGGAGTAAAAGCTGTGATTATTCCAAAAGATCGTTCAGTTGGTCTTGTTCCAACGGCTTGCAAAGTCGCTAGTGGTGGAGCTGAACATATTCCTGTTGAAGTTTCTTCGGCCTTTACTAACGAGATAAATGACCTCAAGCAGTGGGGATTTTGGGTCTATGGCCTCGCTGAAAAGGGTGATCAAACAGTTTACGATCTTAAGATGAGTGAGAAAGCAGTTTGGATTATTGGCGCTGAAGACAAAGGGATGAGAATAGCTACGGAGAAGGCTTGCGATATTCTTACAAAGTTGCCCCAGGTTCACTCCGGATCTAGCTATAATGCCTCAGTCGCCGCGGCGCTTGCTCTGGGCGAGACTTGTCGACAATTGACTTAGATTAAGCGCGGTTTTGTCGGCTTATTGTCACCATTTATACCCATTCTCACTTCTAATACTGATTATTTCGTTTTGAGCTAGACCTTCTAAATCTAGTTTCGGCTTGAGCTTTGCAAATTTGGCCAGCCGTAACAGTAATTTAAGGTTTTATTGTGGCCACTTCAGATGGTTACAAGAGGGAAACCCAATTGTTTTCGGAGGTTCCAGTGAAAAAAATGAGTGTGGTTGTTGGTCTGTTTGTGTTTCTTGCCGGAATTTTTTCCCAGGCTTTTCAGAACCCTTTTGCATGTGAGATTGCTTTTGATCCTTATCAATCTGTCAGAGATTTTCAAACCCATTCGTTTGATTACAGTGTAGGTGTTAGAGGTCAGGAGTATTGGGGCGATACAGGTACAAGTAGTTTTCCTGCAAGCTACGGTTTAAGAGCTGCAGCCCAGGTGACTGAAGATGGTGCTCACTTACCTGGTTCTCATGCGGATAGAGTCGGTGACGAACGAAAGGTTCTTTTTAAAAACGGTTTGGGTGTCGATGGCCTTTTGGTAAAAGTCATCATGTCTAAGAGGGTAGGAATCGCTTACCTTAGTTTTGCGGGTCCAACGAATTTCCTTTCCGTAGATCAATCTACGACTCGATGGAATGAGATACCTAATCAGACGGCGATCGAGCACTTTGAAGGTTTTGGAACGGCAATGGGGCCTGTCATTGGTTACCCTTTACCACTTTCAGCGATCTCAATTGAGGATTTAGCAAGAGAATATGGAATACAGCCTGGAAAGAAAGTGACTTTAAAATACGAGTCAGGAGTTCTTGTGACCGGTGTCGTAAATGAAGTTCAAGAAAACCCCTCTCAACCGGGTAATGCTGGAGTGATTCAATTTGTAGAAGGAACGGCAAGAGTCACTCTTGGTGAGCAAGTTTTATTTGATCCATCTTGGGGAACTTACGATTTATTGCTCGCAGATGGTCTTTATGATGCCAAACAAGATAGCAAGGAGTCCATAAGGGCTTTTCGAGCAAAGGTAGCCAAGCTTAAAGCCGCAATTGTTAATGGCGATCAGGCTTTGACTGAGCAGCTCTTTGATCAGCTCCAGCCAGCGGATAGCGAGGAAAGAGCAATTCTTAGTGAAGCTCTGGGTACTCCAAGGCTCTAAAAACTCATAATTTTCACATTTTTGCCGCACGCGATAAAATTTCCGAGCCGGAAAACAAAATCACGTTGACTAGAGTGCGGCATTTACTTTAGAAATGCACCTTACTGAATCGGATTTTCTATTTTTTTTTGGATTTCTGTGTTCTTTGTGCTGATATAGCTCAATTGGTAGAGCAACTGATTTGTAATCAGTAGGTTC
>CAZFYV010000089.1:0-11840 GCA_964523195.1 uncultured Pseudobdellovibrionaceae bacterium | reverse complement strand
GAGTATCAACCTTAACCATCTCCATAATACCACTGACTAAGGTATTAATATTCATCTTCTCTAGCTTAGTTTTATCGGGCCGAACGAAATCTAAGAAATCCGTGATCATATCGTTTAAACGATCAATCTCACGCAAAGTAATTTTCATGAGTTTCTTTTCATCAGACATTTCATTGGCATCCATCATGGATTCCATCATCTGAATCGATCCACTTATACTCGCCAGTGGATTTCGAATCTCATGGGCAATACCTGCAGCCAACTGTCCAACGGCTGCAAGCTTTTCACTTTGTCTCATTGCCGACTCTAGTCTTCGAACTTTTGTGAGATCCTGGAAAGTAACGACGTATCCTGTTAACCGACTCTCCTCATCTCTCAGAGGTGACACGGTCAATCCAAGAATCTTTTTTTCATTAAATCCAGTTTCATAACTAATATCTATATTGGCGCGCTTCTTTCCCGTCTCTAAAAAAGACTGCCCTTTAATCCACAATAGTAGCCCTTCTGAGATCAAATCGATAGGACGCCCCAAATACTCTTCTTCAGACACTTCTAATATATCTTCCCCAGCCCGGTTGATTTGAAGGGTTTCACCATCTGAGTCAATGGTCATCATACCGGTTGCCATATTTTGAATAACGAGCTGGTTGAAATTCTTTAATGCCCTGAGATCTTTACCTCGAGCCTGAAGCTCACTACCCATAAAATTGAGCTGCTCACTTAGGTACCCTGCAAGAGCGGCGACAGCGAAAAAAGCCAAATTGTTTACGCCCACCGCAAAGTACAATGTTTGTCCTCGAAGCTCTGGTCCAAAAATCAGCAGTAAACTAAACAGCATTGAGGTCCATAGGGCGAGAATCAATGCGCCTCTTCTCTGGAAAACGAACCCGCAGAGAATGATGTTAACTAGGTACAGAAAAAGAAAAATAGACTGGTTAATTCCCGAAACAAAAATAAGGGAAGTAATATAGATGGCATCAAATCCAAACATCAAGGAAACGATGACCTTGCTCGATATAACTCTCTCGAAGAAAATAATAAGAATTAAATCGAACAGAAAGGTTGTTCCCAGTACCGCATACACAGGGAAAATAACGTCAAAATTTATAAAGTCAGATTGAAGTGACTGAAAAGCGATTACAATAAATAAAACGGCTGCCTGAAACATTAAGCGAACAGCGTTAATGATTAACATTTGGGATCGATTTTTTGAAAACCCAAATGTTGTAGCAGCGTCAGTCGTAATCAAGGTGAATTCCTAAAATTGAAAGCTATTTGCGGGCATTAACCTGCCATCGCACCTGCCATGTTAAAGATCGGTAGATACATCGCAATAACCAGAACTGCGATAATTCCACCTAACACAACCATAAGAATCGGCTCCATAGCGGCTGTCAAAGCGCCGACGGCTGCATCAACTTCATCTTCATAAAAGTCTGCAATTTTACCAAGCATGGTATCCATCGCACCAGTTTGCTCTCCAACACCGATCATTTGAGTTACCATGGGAGGTACATACTTTTCTTTAGAAAGCGGAACTGTCATCGATTTACCTTGCTGAATAGCATCTTTGGCTCTCGTAAAAGCTGCCTCTAAAACCACATTACCTGCAACCTTACAGGATATCTCCATAGACTCCATAATCCCAACACCAGCTCCGATAAGAGTAGAAAGCGTTCGGGCGAACTTAGCAATCGCTCCCTTTTGAATAACTGAGCCTATCAACGGAACATCGATTAATATTGCATCGATAGTATTTTTCCCATCAGGAGTTCGATAATAGTTATTTACTAAAAAGACAAATCCACCAACACCACCAAAGATAAAGTACCAGTAGGAAACAAAGAATCTACTCATGTCAGTTACCATCTGAGTCAGTGCTGGTAACTCTTGGTTCATACTTGAAAACAATTCCTCAAATTTAGGAATAACGAAGATCATAATTGCAGCAACAACAATAAATGCAACCACCACAATCGCGATAGGATAGATCATTGCTCCTTTGATCTTACCAGCTAACTTCACACTCTTTTCGATATAGGCCGCAAGACGGTCCAATACAACGTCAAGCACACCACCCTCTTCCCCAGCTTTCACCATATTCACATAGAAGTTGTCGAAAACCAGAGGATATTGACCGAGGGCATCTCCCAATCTTTTACCAGACCCAATGAGATTGACCACATCCTGTAGGGTGTTGGCGAGAGATATATTTTTAGTACCTTTTGATAGCACTTCCAAACTTTGAACAACAGGAATACCGGCTCCAAGAAGTGTTGAAAACTGACGCGTAAGAATTTGAAGATCCTTGGACTTCACTTTCTTCACACCATAGGACTTCATGATTGAAGCTTTTTCTTCTTTGGAGACTATTTTGATCGGAATAAGTTTCTGAGCACGTAACTTAACTCGAGCCTCTGCCTCATTGGCGGCTTCAATCTCACCTTTGAGATTTTTTCCCGTTAAAGATTTTGCTTCAAAAACAAAACTTGCCATCTACAGTAATCCAGCCTTTTTTATCATATTGTTCAATTGGTCAGGGTCCGGGCTCGCTCCAAACGCTGACTTAAATTCAATTTTTCTTTGCATTAATAATGATAACAGAGATTGGTTCATCGTGACCATACCAGTATTTTCTTGTCCAACTTGCATCATACTCTGAATCTGGTGAAGCTTATTCTCACGTATCAAATTGCGAATATTTTGACTAAGAACTAGAAATTCAATAGCAACACAACGCCCTCCTCCAACTGTTGGTAGTAGACGCTGCGAAATAACTCCTTGGAGTGTAAAACTAAGCATAACCCTAATTCGATCTTGCTGGTCCGCAGGAAATACCGATACGAGACGGTTAATAGTCTGAACAGCAGAATTCGTATGCAATGTAGCAAAAACTAAGTGACCTGTTTCGGCAAGAGTTAAACCAGTTTCAATGGTTTCGTGATCACGAAGCTCCCCAATCATACAATAGTCGGGATCCTGACGAAGGATATGCTTGAGCGCGGATTGATAGGTTTCTGTATCCGTTCCCACTTCTCGTTGATTCACAATGCAGTTCTTATGGGTATGCAGAAATTCGATAGGATCTTCAAGAGTAATGATGTGACCCCATTTTTCTTGATTGATTTTATCAACGAGTGAGGCGATCGTAGTCGACTTTCCTGAACCTGTAGGGCCTGTAACTAACACTAGACCATAGGGTAAGTTACATAACTCAGCTACCGCCGAAGGCAGTCCTAAGTCCTCGTATTTGGGAACAAATACAGGAACTCGCCTAAAAACTCCGGAAACAGCATTCCTTTGGAAAAAATAGTTCGAACGAAATCGAGCCATGTTTTTCACATCGAAAGAAAAGTCCAATTCCTTTTTCTCTTCAAATCTACTCTTTTGATAATCATTCAAGACCGAATAGCACAAACGTCGAGTTTGTTCTTTGGTAAGTTTGTCAGTCTTTACCCTAACAATGCGTCCATCAACCCTCAAAGCTGGTTGAGATCCCGCAACGATGTGTAAATCTGATGCCCCTTGCTCAGTCGCAAATTTCAATAGCTGCAGCAACGTGATCATAGGGGTATCATATCAAGTGTGGCGACTAAATAAAGTTGAATCTACTCAAGTTCGTCTTTAAGTGTCGTACTCAGGACCTGTTCGACTGAAGTTTCGCCTTTTTTAAGCTTTTCAAGAGCAGCCATGCGAAGTGTTCTCATACCACTCTCAACCGCTGCTCTCTTCAAACCTACTGGTGTAGCCCCTTTGATGATGGACTCTCTCAATTCATCAGTCATCGTCATGAGCTCATAGATAGCCATTCGGCCCACATAACCTGTCTCATTGCAGCTTTTGCAGCCATCTGGCTTATAAACTTCGTATTGATCGAGCTCTTCTTGTTTAGCACCAAGGTCCAGGAGAACCTGGTTATCGATCCTAAATGGCTTCTTACAATTTCCACAGAGCTTACTAATTAGCCTCTGTGCTAAAACAATTGAAATCGAAGATGTGATCAAGTAGGTCGGCACATCCATATCTAACAGTCTGACCACAGTTGAAGGTGCATCATTAGTGTGCAATGTGCTCATAACCAAGTGACCAGTTGAGGCTGCTTTAAACGCAACTTCGGCCGTTTCTCTGTCACGAATCTCACCAACCAGAACAATATCTGGATCCTGTCTTAAGAAAGCTCTCAAGGCATGGGCAAATCCAAATTCAATTTTAGGATTAATCTGAACTTGATTTACTCCATCTATACTAAATTCCACAGGATCTTCTGCCGTTGAAATATTCTTTTCTGGATTATTCAATTCCTGCAAAGATGAATAGAGAGTCGTCGTTTTACCTGAACCCGTTGGACCCGTGACTAAGACCATCCCCTGAGGCCGGTGAATGGACTCAAGAAATATCTTCAAGTTGTCTTCCTCAAAACCTAAATCTCTCAGATCAAGCTTCAAATTACTCTTATCGAGAATACGCATGACGATTTTCTCTCCGTGAATTGTTGGCAAACAATTCACACGAAAATCAACATAAACCCCTTGGTTGGTTTTAATCCGAATTCGACCATCCTGAGGTTTTCTTCGTTCCGCAATATCCATATTAGCCATAATCTTAATACGACTGGCTAAAACGTCCTTAATGCCTTTTGGCGGCTGAACCTTCTCAATCAACTTACCATCTTTTCTAAATCGAACTCTGAGTGATTTTTCATAGGGTTCAACGTGAATGTCAGATACACCCAGCTTAATCGCTTCTGCGAGGGTCATGTTCACAAATTTAATGACCGCAGAGTTGGTTTCATCATCAATTTGATGAATATCAACAGTCTTTTGACCTTCGACATCTTGATCGTCTTCGATTTCAGAGATGACGTTGTCGTATTCATTTTGTTTGGCTCTATCGTAGTATTTTTCAATCGCACGTAAAATCGCAACTTCACTTGCAACCATAACTTCGACTTTATGGCGAGTTAAAAACTGAAGATCATCTTTGACGAAAATATTACTAGGATCAGCAAAGGCTACAACGAGAGTATTTCCCGCTTTTGAAACTGGGAAAACCATATGTTTCAAACAAATATCTCTGGGCATCAGCTCAACGAGGTCATCTTCGATCTCGAAGTTTTCAAGATCAATCGCAGGAACACCGTACTGCTCTGCTAAAAACTGAGTCAGCTGTGAATCTTCAACATAGCCAAGCCTTACGAGTGCTTTAGCTAAAGACTCACCGTCATTCTTTTTAACTGCTTTGCGTGCGGCTTCTAACTGCTCAGAATCAATAAGATCCTTTTGCACCATTAACGAGCCAAGATCCTTCATCGAGATCCTCCAAACCTATAACTACTCATCGTTCATTTTTAAATTTCCCTGTAATTTAAAATAGGTAGACGTTAGTCGAGTCCAGGCTGAGAACACACTATTTTGATCTGGCTGACTAGGTTAGGACTTTTTTTATAGATTGTTTCAAATTGATTTCAAATAAATGTCTTTTATCTCTTCCTCTTGAAAAGATACTTCACCTAGAAATTCGTTCAACCACATGAAGTCTAACTTAGAGAATATTTGATAGCCATCGACTATTTGAGCTCCAAGATTTTTAGCCTCAGTCAAAAATCGAACTTCTTTTTGAAGCCGAGTCGATACAACAATCCCATTGTTCGCTAGGAAGTTAAAAAAGCTAAGTTCCTCAATGATTTGAGATTCAGACTCTTCATCCATAGTATTTACAACGACCGAAAAAATCCCCGGCAGCTGAGTGATCATTGCATTCGAAGCCGAGTTAATATCTACACCAAAATTAAATCTTCTCAGCTTTTCGAGAACATCGTTCAAATTCGAATTGTTTGCATCCACGAAAGTAAATCGACTAAATCCAAGAAAGTTCAAAGCTCCAAAAGCTGCTACTGCACTGGGTCCAGAACCAAATATAAGTACACCGCCGTTGATATCAAGTTCATCTCCTGCACCTGCTAAAATTACTCGAATCGATTCGAGTAAAAAATTTCTTGGCAACCATTGTCCATCATATTTTTGGAAGACATCTTGAATCTGCAATGACAGAAGCCTTGATGGATACGAATATTCATTGGCTAAATCATATCCGCCTAATTCATTGGCCACATGAATCACTTCAAACTTTTTTTGTGCATCGACAAGACAGTCCACAAAATTATCTTCAATTGTAGTCAAAAAACTGAACTCATTTTCGACATCGTTACTTTTTAAGAATTCTGATAGCACTTTTAGACGCCGATTTTCCTGGGTAAAACCAATCTCAGCCCACTTCATATCTTTTTAAGATCCTCTTTAGCTTGAACAATATCTTTGTTTATTTGCTTTACCAGCTCTTCGGCTGACGAAAACTTCTGTTCCGATCTGATTCGACTAACAAACTCAACACTGACATTGTGTCCATAAATATCTTCAGCAAAATCAAAGATATGCACTTCTACTACCGGCGCTTCGGAGCTATCTCCATGAAAAGTTGGCTTAGTTCCAATATTACAAACACCGTGGTACTCCACCCCTTTATCAACTAACAGCACACTGTAAACACCCTTGGTTGGCAGGGTTCTCCAGTGACCCTCTACATTTGCTGTAGGAATTCCAATTGATTTACCTCGGCCTTCACCCTTAACAACATTTCCGGATAAATAAAATCTGCGTCCCAATAACGACTGCGCTTGCTCAACATCACCTTGACCTAAAACTTTGCGAATCTGACTGGAAGAAACGACAATCTGATCTTCTTTGTGGGCATCGACAATATGAAGTTCAAAACCCGCACTAGATGATTGTTCTTTTAAAAAATCGATATCACCACTCTTATTAGCGCCGAAGGTAAAGTCGTAGCCTACTACCATGGCTCGTGGGTGAAGAGGTTTTAAAATCCATTGATTCAAAAACTCCGCAGGCTTCAAAGCCGAAAAGTCTCTCGAAAACGGTTCGATTATTAAATAATCAATTCCCAGTTTGCCAAGTTGTTCAATTTGATCTTCAAAAGGAAAGAGTCGTTTCAGTTCTCGCTCTGGATAAAGGACCTGAACAGGGTGTGGATTAAAAGTCATAACAGCTGATTTTACCTGGTGTTTTTTTGCTAACTCCAGGACCTTAGCCACAAGTCTCTGATGCCCAAGGTGGACACCGTCGAAATTACCTATGGTTAAAGCACAGGATATCGACTTTTCTAAATTTCTAACTCCTCTGATCACTTCCATAAATGTAAAATAACGACAAAAGGTTAAACATCCACGAATTACAACAAGGTAACAGCTCTGCGCGTAATATGACACTAAAGGATATTAGCAGCAAGAACATTCGAAATTTTCTAGATTGGACCTGGAGCCGCCGAAGCTTTTGGATTCGAGCACTCCTATGCTGGCTCGCGGGAGTTACAGTACTTTTCGTTATGCATCCAGATGAGTTCGACCTCCGCTTTAAGTTGAGACCCCAACAAGCCTCAAATCCAAATATAATCATAGTCGACATACCTGAAAGAGACTTCAGACGCCTAAAACTGAACTCTAAAACCGACGTGAGAGCATTAAAAGATTCGGCTCCGTTAGGAGATCAATTCTTCTGGTCAAAACCTTTCTGGTCAGAATTACTCAATAAGATTATACAACAATCACCTGTTTCAATAGGTGTGGCACTAAACTTTACTGAGACTCAAGTAAAAGTAAATGAGACTGATTCCATTTTTCAAGATCCAAAAGTCATTTGGGGTGCACGAATCGACGCCTCTGGAAGATCCGTAATTCCTGATCTCGCTCTGCCATTTAACTCCAATATCGGAGTATCATCTTTAAGAGCTGACGATGATGGAATCGTAAGAAGATTTTCCTCACCTCTCATTCAAATTCCCAGTCTTCCACTTAGACTCGCACAAACGAAACTCAAGAAAAAGCCACGTGAGCCAAATAATTTTTGGCAGTCTGCTCACCTCATCAACTTCAGAGGTCCAAGAGGGAGTTTTCCGCGAATTCATTTTCAAGATGTCTTAGAGGCACCATCATCATCTAAGTTTTTTGAAAATAAAGTAGTTCTTATTGGAGTATCTGGTACCGCTAACTACGACTTACAAACTCCATTTGGAAAGATGACGAGAGCCGAAATCTTGGCCAATGTTTACGATAATATCGTGGATTACAGGTGGATCCATCTAACTCCGTCAGTGATGAACATGGCTTACCTACTACTTCTTGTAATATTGTTCATGCTAGTCGCCTTCTACTACCCACAAGGAATGTCTTTTGCTTTTTTTGTTTTAATAGGAACCGGTGCCTGTGCCATATCGGCCTACTTGTTTGACAACTACAACCTATGGTTTCCTGCTCTTGCGCCCATAATCCTGTTAATCATTACATATATTGTCTTTTTAAGTTTTCAGCTTTCCATCAATGAACAACGAAACTGGGTCCTAGAACAAGAAAAGAAATATCTCCAAGAAATCGAGCAACTAAAACACAACTTTGTAAGTCTATTTAGCCACGATTTAAAAACACCTATTGCGAAGATCCAAGGAATCGTTGACCGAGTTTTATCGAAAAATCCAAGTGAGGAAATTCAAGCCGACCTAAAGTCACTTCGAAAATCCAGCGATGAACTCCATAAGTACATTCAAAATGTACTCAATGTAATCAGAGTAGAGTCTTCAGAGTTCAAACTCAATGCAGCAGCTGTGGACATCAATGACCTTATCGAAAAGGTGATCACACAAACACGACCTCTCGCCTTAGAGAAAAATATCGACATTTCTACCAAGCTAGAACCCATGTTTTCTGTAGAAATAGATCCCCTTTTAGTTCAAGAAATCCTCCTGAACCTTGTCGAAAATGCGATCAAATATACAAAAAACGGCGGTTCAGTATTCGTATCTTCACAAGAGGTCGACGACTATGTAAAAGTTCTGATCAAAGATACGGGAATTGGCATCAGTACCGAGGATCAAAAGCAAATTTGGGGCAAGTTTAATCGCGGACAAGCACAAAATTCTGAAATAAAAGGAACAGGTTTAGGCCTTTATCTGGTAAAATATTTTACTGAACTACATGGTGGAACAATTTCCATGGAGAGTGAGCTTGGACAGGGCACGACCTTCATATTATCATTGCCTGTCCAAAATGAAACCGGAGCATTTATTCCTTCAATAGCTGCGTTCGGTGACTAAGGAGACCAAGATGGACAAAAAGCTAAAAGCACTAATCGTTGACGATGAGGAAGAGTTAAGAAAATCCTTATCAACCATTCTCACCTCGAGCTTTGAAGACATTAAAGTTGAAATCGAAGAAGCTACAAATGGCCTTGAAGCTCTTGATCGACTCCGTCAAAATGATTTCGATCTAGTTATGATGGATGTAAAGATGCCTGAAATGGATGGTCTAGAGGCTTTAGAAAAAATTAAAACAATGGACCCAAAGACTTTTGTAGTTATTATGACAGCCCATTCAAATGTGCAAGATGCCATTCAGGCTATTAAGGTTGGAGCTTTTGACTACTTATCTAAACCGGTTCAGCCTGATCAACTCAAAAAGATCGTTCAAAGTGCTATGGATGCTTCACAGTTAGTAAGTGATATTGCGATTGCCAATCCGATTTTTGATGACGATATTGACAGTGAATTTGTCGGCTCTTCTTCAAAAATGAGAGAGGTTTATGACTTAATCTATAAACTCTGTAAAGTTGATACAACAGTTCTGATTCGAGGTGAAAATGGTACAGGTAAAGAGCTAGTTGCTCGTGCGATTCATTACAATTCCCCTCGTAAATCTGGCGATTTTATAGCTGTTAATTGTGGTGCAATCCCAGAAAACCTTATGGAAAGTGAATTCTTTGGCCATGAAAAAGGTGCATTTACCGGGGCTGTTGAACGAAAAATTGGAAAATTTCAGTTAGCTAACAACGGAACTATTTTTCTCGATGAAATAGCTGAGCTCAAACTAGATATGCAAGTAAAACTCCTTAGAGTACTTCAGGAGAAAAAGTTTGTACCGGTTGGAGGAACTCGAGAAGTTTCAACCAACGCAAGAATTATTGCTGCGACAAATCGAAATCTTGAGAAGATGATAGAAGACGGAGAATTCAGAGAAGATCTTTTCTATAGACTCAATGTAATGCCGATTTTCCTTCCTCCTCTGCGAGAACGAAGAGATGATATTGTTAATTTAGTTCAATTTTTTCTTAAGAAGTTTTCCAAACAACATGACCGGTCTCTGAGTGGAATCAATGATGATGCATTGGCCATATTAAAAAACTACCGTTGGCCAGGAAACATCAGGGAACTTGAGAATGTCGTCGAAAGATGTTTTATCGTCGAAAATTCTGAGAACATTTCAGTACAGTCAATTCCTGAAAACATAGTGAAAGACTCGAAGGAACAAGTAGATATCCAGATGCCTCAAAACTACTCAGGTCCTATGGACTTTGATGCATTTAAAAACCAAGCAGAAAAAGAGTTTATCGTGAATGCTCTGAAGGCTAATAAGGGTAAAATTAACAAGACCGTCGCTTCTGCAAATATTCCAAAGAATACACTTCTTAGGAAAATAAAGAAGTACGAAATCAATGTTAAAGACTACCAAGATGGATAGTTTTAATGAAATCAGATGAATTTACTAAGGCGACTCAATAGTCGCCTTTTTTATTTTAAAAGAGCTCTACCTGCATTTATAACTTCTTGGCTATCAATACTAGTCATGCATCTATGGTTTCTAAGCGGACACTTTTTATGCCCATGAAGCCCGCAGGGCCTACAATTCATTTCTTTTTGTACAACTTGGGCGTTATTATTCCACGGACGATAGCCAAACTCTAATACCGTGGGCCCAAAGATTGAAACTGATGGCGTCGAGGATAACGAAGCCAAGTGCATCGCACCAGAATCGTTACAATATATGATTTTAGATCGAGAAATTATTTCCGCGACTTCCCAAAGAGACGTTTTCCCTGCCATATTAGTCACTAACTCAGACTCAAGTTGATTAAGAATTTTTTCACAGAGCTCTGATTCTTCTGGACTGCCAACTAAAACTATGTGCTCACCTTTTGAAATATGCTGTCTTGCAACCTCAACAAAACCTTCTTCTGTCCATCTCTTTGTGTTCCAAACACTGCCGGGAGCCATTACCACATAATCACTTAACTCAGCTAGAGGACCACTATAGTCTGCTCGATCCTTATTTTTCTTAAGACTCATAAAATAAGCGACTTCCATCGATATGGGATCATGGATTTCTGGCAACAAGACATTGCCTTGCATTTCTTTTTTCCGATAAACCTCTATGGATTTTGCTACACTTTTTTTCACAACTGTTAACAGAGACAACTGTCTCAAGGCCTCTGGAAGATCTCCTGATTTTTTTACCCGATCTGTAAAGAAAAACTTATTCCACCACTTCTTAAATCCGATTTTCTTATCGCAGGTCACAGCTCTTACGAATTTAACAGAGGTTAGACTTTCATGGGGACATACAACAAGATCAAAACTAAGTTCCTCAATTTTACTGACAATTTGACTTACTGACGATTTGTCTTTTTTGTCATATTCAAAGAACTCATCAATGTACTCAGTTTTCTTTAAAAACTCCCCCAATCCTTTTCGGCAAATCAAACTAATCTTAACACCAGGAAACTCCCTTTTGAGGTTTTTGAGGCAGGGAATTGCCAGCAGTAAGTCACCTACAAAGGCGGTTTGAATATAAAGGACAGATTTCATAGGTGTAAATTATCAAGGCAAAGGAGATTTGGCCACCTGAAAGGGCTATATTTTGCACAATCCCTCTTCGATGACATCCTGAACGATACCCTCTATGCCCTCTTTTACTCCGCTGACCACTTCTGAGAAATCAACAT
>CAZFYV010000088.1:0-12043 GCA_964523195.1 uncultured Pseudobdellovibrionaceae bacterium | reverse complement strand
TTATGTTGTTTATATTTTGCCAGGTCAGTTGGAAAGACAACAACAAGAGCAACTGGAAGAATCAATTAATGATTCAGCAAGGTTTAGACTCATCGAACCACCAAGGTTAAGTTTACGACCTACTTTTAATTCTTATACAGGACAAATCGACGGCGCCGCGGCCGACTATACTGTTCTTCGATTTTAGTTTTGAATTCAAAATCTACATTTTCTCAATTTGATAAATGACAGAATCTGTCATGTTTAACATGTGTTCGATTTCTTAAGGCGGATATCTTTAACAATAAGTACTTTTAAGTAGTTATTAAGGAATCAGCTCAAAATCAAAGTGTCTAAAATTTCTATGTCCTAGGTCTTCTGAAAGAGCTCTCAACTGGCAAATCGATTGCACTACTAAAGCATTGGGTATGGAACAACGTCGTTAAATTTTTAAGGGTGTGAAGATTTAACACCGAAAGTGTTTCGGTTAAAGACAGTAGGTTTGGGAGATCGTAATGAATAAACAGTATTCGCTGTTAGTACTAATAGTATCTTTTTTATTTTCTATTTTTCTTTTTCAAAATTGTGGAGAGTCGCCTTCAGCAATCGTTATGAAAAACGATAGCTCGTCTAATTCAGACAATAATGATTCATCGACAGACAATAACGAGGATACCTCAAACCCTGATGAGAGTGGGCCAACACCAACTCCGACTCCGGTACCGCCAGTATTCTCTTCACTCTATGACATGGGTTCTGCAGATGATGAAAGACCTTATGATCTTATGCAAACTTCCGATGGAGGCTTTATCAATGGTGGAATGGTACAAAAAACACCGGGCACTCCTGACTCACAAGATATTCTTTTTACTAAATGGAACTCGAATGGAACATTAGCCTATTCGCGCCTTATAGATGGTGGTGCCAATGACCAAGCTTTCGCTGTTGAAGAGCTCCAAGACGGTTATTTAGCAATAGGTTTATCAAATAGTTACCAACCAAATGGCAGCTATATTTTCGATGAAGCTTTAATGGTAAAGCTCAACAAGGCGAACGGAACAGTGATGTTTACTAAAAAAATCTCTGGGCCTGGTCGTGATGATATTCGAGGAATAGATGCAATCACTGATGCCGGTGGCAATCCAGCTCTTATAGGTGTCGGACGAACGAGCACAGGTAGAGATGATCCAGAAAACGGATTAGTTGTGAAAATGGACACCGATGGAAATATCCTATGGCAGACTGCGGTAGGAGATACCAATGACCAGCGTTTCTACGAAGTGGTTTATGTTCCAGGGCAAGGGTACTTTGCAGCAGGTTACACAACCGACAATGGGCAAGATGGAATCATCGTTAAAATTTCTGAGAACGGAAATATTCTAGCGTCTCGACGCATGGGAAGTACCGGTTCGGATCGATTTTTTGCCATTGAAAATGGAGTTAACGAACTTGTCATTGGAGCAAAAATGAGCGGTGTTGGCTTTGGCGGCGGAGATGGTGCTCTTATCAGAATGGATTACAACTTAAATTTAAAATCAGCACATGTAATCGGCGGAGCCAATTACGAAGAATTTACCGATATAAAAGCTCTCTCAGATGGTAGTGTTATTCTTCACGGTATGACGGAGTCTGTTGGTAATGGTGCTCTAGATATTATTATCACTAAAGTGAATGCTGCTAACCAACTCGTGTTTACCACAATCTGGGGTAAAGGTGGCGATGATGTGAGTTACTTTGGTGGGCTAGATATCAGAGCCGATGGAGGGATCGCTGCCATATCAATGCAAAATGAGGCTGATGAAAAGAATAATGCAACCTCAGTTAGAGATGCATCTTTGTTACTCCTCGATCAATACGGTGGTATTGGGGATAATTCTAGCTGTACAGGTGTGCTGACCAATCAGTTAATTGGAATAGCTCCTCTAAATTTGACTCTAGATAATATTACTTTATCTGCATCAAACCCTGGTTTGACTGTGGTAAACCTTACATCAGCAGCGGTCACGCATAACGTTCAGCAAGCCAACCAGTGTACTGCTCCTTAGTCGAATTAGTAATGGGAAAGATTAAAAAAGGCGCTCTACGGAGTGCCTTTTTTGTTAGGTGCCACCAAACTTATAATCAAAAGAAAATTTCCAGCGAGGATCACTATTTACGGCTCTCGTAATCTCTAATTTTACGCCCCAACAATTGCCAGGCGGAATAAAGTCGGTATAGATGGCCCAGGAGTTGATCTGAGAGGATTTAAAGGAGTAGTTGACCTGTCCCGTTAGGTTAATAAAAGAGTATCTCAGGCGCGCTCCAGCTCCTATGTTCTCGGTTCGATCGTCAAGATTAAAGTCTTTTGGATCTTCAGGAATCGTAAATATCTGTGAATAGGAAATCTCTAAATAGTTACCTACTTTATCGAGTAGCTGAAATCGAGTGGAAGTATTTGTTTTATTTAGGTAGGGGAAATAGTTGACCTGAGTGTTGGTATTAAAGCGATCTAAACGCAAATCCACAAGACCCGAAATAGCTGACCAAGGTTGAGCTCCTGTTTCTCTTTTAGCTTCATTAAAGTCATAGCTCTGTGCTAGTCTGACGAGTGCTAAGCGTCGGTAATCGGCCCCATTTGCTTTTTGTTTTTTTCGGGTAAGCAGGTTATCAACCGTCACTGTAACGAGTTGACGATCTGTAATTCGATCGACGTCATCAAATTGAATGCCCCTTAACCCACCAAAATCTGCGTCTGAAATAGGTTCGTTAATTTTGTTAGCTGGAAAGTTAGAAGAGTCTCCAAAAAATGTAGAGCTGGTTTGATCGAAGTATGGAATCGTGGATCCGTCAATAGAGGCAACAATCTCGTGTCTATATTTATTTTTGGAATCAGCAGCAAAGCCTTCATATATTTTCGATAGTGAAGTTCGAGCGCCTATCTGCGTTTGAAGATATTGCCTCACTGGGTTCGTATCGAATGATTGGTTTGTGTCAGGCTCAAGCGTAAAGGCGTATTGTGTGTACCTATATCTTACTCGAGGAAGTAGGGTAAAGTACTTACCAACAACCATGGGGTAACTCAAAGCTGGATTTAAATCCATTCGTTCACCAGCTCTAACAATATCTCGATTGGGATCAAAACTACCATCTCTTTGATCTCTTGGAACTACACACTGACTTACTTTGTCCTCATCACAAAAATCATTGGGGTCGTCAGTCGCAAGTATTACATCGTCGTATGCAAGATCATTTCTTGCGAAATGTACATATTGGCCATCAAAGCTGAATTGTAAATCTCCTAAAATAGGAGTTTCTTTGATTTGAAAATTAAATTCAGGAAATCGATGAACAGCATCGTTATTTTTTGCCAATGGATCTGATTTTAGTAAGTTTACGTTGTAATTGATGTCAGCGCTCAAATGAAGAAATTCAAAGTTTTTAGTAATACTCGTTCGATTTACCATAGCTGGCTCTCCCACAAGAGGGAAATCAATGGGGAAATCAGTTGGGTAAAGAAGATCGCTCGCTAAATTTAACTGCATTCTATTGACATAACCATTAGGTAAGTCGAAGTAATGAGCATAGGTTGAAAACCATCTAAATTCGTTATTGCTGACTTCCTTGGTAAGTCGCTCTTCATTCTTAAAAATTTGATCTCTCAAAGCTGCGAAATTTAAGTTACCTCCGCTTTCTTTAGATAGGAGGTAGCGATAATTAGTAAGAAACATTTGCCCGCGTTTAGCGTAGTACCTGGCTTTGAAAGTCGCATCTTGACTTCGATCAATGGCCCAGAAAAAGGGTATAGTGAAGGCCTCTCCATCTTTATCACTAAAATCCAAACTGGGGACTAAAAAGCCTGTTTGTCTTTTGGATTTCAAGGGTACTACTAAATAGGGAAGCCAAAAAACAGGGAAGTCAGCGACCCGAAAAATAGAATTTTTAATATAAGCGTAGCCACCAATTTCAGCTTGTATTTCACTTCCAGAAAAGGACCAGGCGGGAGGGCAAGTGGTACAGGCAGTATAGTATGCTCCATCAGCGATGTACTCTTTGTCTCCAATTTTCTCTATGATATCGCCTTCAAAGACTACTTGTCCCGAACGAATATAACCTTTATATATTTTCCCTTTATTAGTCTTATAGTTGAGTTCAACTTTTTCACCCTGAACATAAGTGGTAGGGGTTTGTATATTAAGGTTGCCCCAAGCCACGATGAGGTCTTTCTTCCAGTAAATTTCGGCTTCATCACAATTTAATATTTGCTGATTAAAAATGACTTGGACTTGCCCTTTTAGACGAGTGACATTTTGCTCGCTGTCTCTTTCCATGATTTTAGCATCGAGTAAAACGCCATTAAATTTGGTTGCAGCGGTACCATAACTCGGAGCTAAAAGGCCAATTATTGTGAAGAAAACCAAGCTGAGAAAAAGTTTTTGAACCACTTTGGCCCCTAAAGATCTATTTCATCAAGATGATGTAGAAGCTTTAGTCGCTTCGGAGATTTTGCATAAAATTCATCAATCAGCTCTTCTAAAAAAAGAGGCTTAAAGTGCGAAATGTAAACCGGCACCTCTTGGTCATCTAGCTTTTTTAAGTCATCCATTAAAAGCTGAGTTGTCATATGCCCAGAAACTTCCGCCAGCCAGTTCATCCGGTCTGGAAATGTAATTTCGGTAAATACAGCTTTTAGTTTATCGAGTTTATTCGTCAACTTCCAAACCTCGTCTGTAGGGCCCGTGTCTCCAGTAAACAAAACTTGAGAGACTCCGTCATCTACCAAGTATCCAGTAGCGTTCCCAGGGTGGTTCACTTTAACGGGCTTTATTTTGACCCCTTCGACATTTACTTCTCCAGATAAGGGCTCATATCCTAGAATCATATTTCCGTCTTTATCTACTGGAATCTTTGTAAAATCGGGCCAAATGATATCGTTAAACAAATGAGCTTTGATGTCTTCAATGACAGATGGAATTGAATAAACATTAAGTTTTTTTCTATCGGGAGAGAACGTGTTTTCAGTTATAAAAGCTAAATCTTTAATGTGGTCCAAATGGGGGTGGGTAATAAAAACATGTTCGAGCTCAAACTGCTCATCGTTAGAAAGGGACGAACAAAGAGAGCCTGCATCTATGCAGATCTTATCGTTTATTAAGTAGCTTGAGGTGTGATAGTCAGGATTTACGCTTCCGTGAGAGCCTAATACTCTTATCTTCATTGCTATACCTACTTCGTCGTCATGACATAAACTCCATCCCAATCAGCGGGTGGAGGCGTTGCTAAATAACTCTGGCATCTTTCTATGTATAGTTTAGAAACGGGATCATCTGGCTTGTGATTGAGTGCCGTTGTAAACAAATTCACTGCCTTTTCAAAGGCACGATTGTGATACTCTTCAAATCCTTGTTTAAAAGAATCAAGCATGGATACAACATCTGATTGAGGCTCTTTTTCACTAATTAATTCATAAATCTTAACTGGCAATGCCTTACCTTTTACTCTTACCCAGTCTATTTCACGAGCAACGACATGATCTTTAACTTCTTGATAGGTAAATTCGCTGATAATGATTCTAGTTCCGTACTGTTTATTAATTCCTTCGAGTCGACTACCGAGGTTTACGGCATCACCCATGACAGTGTAATTTCGTACGGTTTCTGATCCCATATTGCCAACTGACATTTCGCCGGTGTTTATACCTATACCTATATCGATAGCAGGCATGCCTTTTTTCTCGTAAATCGCTTGAAGGCGCTTTAGTTCCTCTAACTGCTCAAGTGCACATCTACAAGCCATTAACGCATGTTCTTTATACGGGATAGGGGCGCCAAAGAAAGCCATAACGGCGTCACCCATATACTTGTCGAGAGTGCCTTTGTTTTTAAATACGATTTCGGTCATTGGTGTCAGATAACTGTTGAGTAAATCTGATAGGGCATTTGGATCAAGTTTTTCAGATATAGTCGTAAAGCCACGAACATCTGAGAAGAAAACACTCATGATCTGCTTTCGTCCACCGAGTTGTAAGTTGGTCGGGTCTTTTAAGACTTCGTTCACAATACTTGGTGAGACGTACTTTTGGAAAGTACCTTTGAGCTCTCGCTTTTGGCTTTCCTCTGTGAAGTACTTATAACCTGTTAGAAAAATGTACAAGACGAGAATGAGAACGATTGGGAAAATAATTGTTACCACTGTACCAGTACCAAATAGAAAAATCGAATCGTAGTAGAGTACTCCTACCAAAGAGATAATAGAGGCCAATGCTCCGCTCAAAGCACCCATTTTAGCAATTACGAGAGAAAGCAAAACCCCTAAAATCAGCATAACCATAGGCATGAGTTGCTCTTCTTCACTGGCTTTTCTGGTTAGAAAGTCTTGTTGAAGTAAATTGTTCAAAATATTTGCGTGAGTTTCTACTCCAGGGTAGTTTTCTGAAAAGGGTGTTACACGCAGATCGTAAATACCAGTAGCTGATGCGCCCATCAAAAAATGCGTTCCTTTAATAAATGCTAGCTTATCAACTTCGACATCAATAATCTGCCACTTACCATTCTTTAAAACTCTCTTCTCAACTAGTGCTTTGGTACTATCACTCATTAGCTCAGCAACAGAGAGATACGGGAACATTCTGTCACCGCCGGCATAATTGATTGGAAGCCTTCCATGGGTATCGATAGGAACTGTAAAAATTGGAGAAGGGTCATCATCCTCAGCATTTATGATCTCTAACGGAGCCGGGTATTTGAAGCGTTCAGTGTCGTATTCACCTGCCTGGATACTCAAATTTGCGATATAATTTGAGCCTCTAAGGAAGGCGGCCAGAGGTAGAGACGGCATATACATGCTGCCTGAACGAGTAATAAGTTGTCCTCTTCGAATAGATCCATCAGAATCTTGGTGTGCGTTGAAAAATGCTGAATACTTTGTTCCATCCGCAACCGCTGGAATATTAACACTCCACCCAAAAGTTTGGGGCACTAAGTTTTTGACATTCAGATCTTTAAATTTTTTGAGTCCGTCCGCAAAGCTCAGGTTTGCAAACTCTTCATTTTCACTTTGAATATCTTCCCACCTAGCCTTGTAGCGTTCTAAAGCTTCATCATCTTTTGTCAAAAAGCGGGAACAATATTCTTTTTTGGCCAAAGAAATTTGAGACTTAATTTTACCTCTCAAGTTTACATCTACAGTATTATCTATCTCTTTAAGAAGGCGACTAATATTACCCGGACTCGAGGCAAGTAATGGATTCAATCGCTCGATCTGTGGTTTTAACTCTTCAGTGCGCCCATTAACTAGGTATTGGACGATTATTATAAGGCCTTGCTCGTTGAGATTGATTTGATATCTGCTGAGTAGAGATTTCAATGAAGACATTTGCTCTTCAATATACTGATCCTCTAAATTTATTTGTTCTGAGATAGTCTTGAGTTCTACCGTCGCCAAGTGTGACTCTAGAACTTCGATCCAAGGTTCAGGAAGAAAAGCCTCTGATTCATCAAGAGGAAGCAAAATAGGCTCTTCCTTTTCAAAATAGCTATATTCATAGGACTTTTCCCATAAATTGAAAAAGCAATGATCTTGATGAGGATCATCATAAAACCCTCTTGTGCTTTCGAGCTCGTAATAGGCTCCCATGACTAATCGATCCGAATGTTTGAGAACTGTTCGCCCAAAAATTTCATCGGAATTCATTCGGGCCAAATCAGAGTTGATCTTCTTCTCTAACTCTGGAGAATTGATCCCTTTGGATTTGGCAAAATCTCTAACACTCACGAGTGCTGGTATAGCGGACTTAGGATCCGGTTCAGGCCAGACAATATCGAATGCTAAAACCTTAGGGTCATAAGACATAAGTTTATCGATGACTTTTCCCATGACCTCTCGAGACCAGGGCCAGTGACCAATTTCTTTAACTGCTTTTTCGTCGATTGTTAAAATCGCGACTTTGTCTTCACGATCTAGAGTTTTTAAATCAAAATGGTCCTCAACTCGCGAGTAATCGAATATCGATAGATCTTTCATGAAAAATTCGAATCTGTTCAAACAATGACGTCAGGCTCTCAGTTGATAAAGCGATGTAGTAATTAAAACTAAGAACAGTCAAAGCTGCAGTTATATATAATCCGATAGAGAGGGGATTGAAAAGGTAACCGAGTATCTTTTTAATTAATTCCATTTAATTAAATCCAAGCTGCTTATACCGATTGAAATCTGTCTCATTTTAAGACGTTTTCCGCAGATCTGCAATTTGTTTAGAATGTCTCAATTTTAAAAAAAGCGGGTGATCTCATTATGATACGGCACTTCAGGTCCTTTTCTTGCTTGAAGCCCAGTTTTCAATTCATGTCATATTTTGATATGATTAGAGTGTTGTGTAACGGCTGGAATTCGCCAGGAGGCCCCATGCAAGCGAGAATCAAAGAAAACAATGACATTCTCATTGTTGATCTTATCGGACGTATTGATATTGAGGCGACAGCAGGCTTTGAACAAGCATGTAGTCATCTCGCAAATAGAAAGATCGTTTTTAACTGTCAGGACCTTAGTTTTGTAGGTTCAAATGGAATAAAGCCATTTCTAGAGGCAATGACCGATCTAGTGGAGAATAAATCAGCTCAGCTTAAGTTTTGCGGAGTTGGCTCAGAATTTAAGAAGATATTTGCTGCGAGTCGAGTGAGTCATGTGGAAATTTTTGATGATGTTAATCGTGCAGTGGATTCGTTTATTAGACCACGTCCTACCATTTTAGGTGCGACAGAAGTTCGCCCTTGGAGTGAAACTGCGCCAACTGAGCCAGTTGCTCAAGTAACAGATAATTCAGGCGAGACCAAAGCCTGCTAGTTCTAATTCATAAAAAATAAATAACAAGGCGGCTTCACTAGAAGTCGCCTTTTTTATTTGGGTAGATCGTTGTCTCTTGAAACCTTGTTCTGAGGAGAGCAGCCAGATTGTATCTCTGCAATAAGACCTTCAATCTTTTGCATACTCTGTTGGGCCTTTCTTACATCCTTAATTTTCTGTTGAGTGGATATGTCCTGGCCATTTGAGTCTATCTGAATCGCAAATTGATTTTGATCTGAGTTTTCGCCTTGAGGGCCAGCGCTCCTGTTTTCAATAGTTTGCGCCAAATCCCTATTGATGAGCTGTAAGTTCACATACTTTTCTTCAAGTGAACTATAGGCCTTTTGTTTTTGAGCCCATAGGAGCTGTAGGGATTCCAATTGATCTGTGAGGTTTTTATTTTCATCATCTTGGGCTCTTAAACTCTCAAGTGTTCTATCAAGTTCACTTCGTAACTCCTGAACTTCTATAGCATAAGTTTTAGCCTCTGCTCTGTATCTATTGAGGTCGTTCTGTATCGTACCAAGGTCGCTTTCATTTCGCTGTCGAGTTTCTTCAAGAAGACGAGACAACCTAATGTTTTCATTGCTGAGAAAAGTTGCCTCCTGGGCTTTTGTCTTCAGAGTGACTTCTTCAGCCTCTTTTTGCTGAATCTGATCCAACAAGCTTCGGTTCACTTTTTCTAACTCAGCTTTTGCCTTTTCATAATGTTGCACGAGATCGGCAACTTGAGTTCGATTTTGCGTCTCGATGGTTTGAATTTGCTCAATAAGAGCTTGAGTTCTTTCTTTCAGGTCAAAGCTTTTTAACTTACTTTCTTCGAGCTCAGAAACAAGATTTGAGTTTTTCTCACCTAAACCTTTGATCTCTGATCTGAGAGAAGTAATCAAAGGTCTGACCCACTTTTTAAGCCTTCGACTGTATGTCTTAAGGTCTCGTCGCAATGATTTATTCAGTTTTTCGTGACGAACGAGATCAGTCTTCTTGATTTCGTATTTTTCAGATAGTTCAGCATATCGGATTTCATAGAGCTGTAAATCTTCTTGGACAGTGAGAAGCTTGTCTTCAATTTGAATCTGCCGCTTTGATGCTTGCTGATCTTTCTCTTTTAATATCTGATTTTGATTTTCAAGGTTGTCGCAGTACTTTTCTATCTCGCGCTGTTGTTTTTTTAGATTCAGAATATCTTGTTCGAGGATGGACTGTCTTCTCAAGGTCACTTTAAGTCGCGCCATCAAATCATCGTTTTGCCCAATTAGCGTTTCAACCGTCCCAGAGTGCAATATGTCTTGAGGAAGTTGAGATAAATTTGGTGGTTCAGGAATTTCTGTAGGAAGAGGTACGGGGACTGGCTCAATTTGATTCGAGTCTTTGGAATATTGAACGAATTCCTCTTGCTCGAAGTCTTTATAGACATCATCTTTTGACACCAGATCCTCCTTGATTTTTTTGCTCACTTTGAGCGAATGGGTTAAGTTACCCAGTTCTTAGGCCTAATCCTTGGCTTAATCCTATTTCATACTAAAGGTCTAGTTCTGTCAAAACTTTGGAAAAAGGTCCTAACAGTGCGCGCTAATACTTAGACTTTTTGCACTTTGGTCCGATAGGACTTTATGGCAGAAAAGGCACTAAGTCTTCTAGAAGAAGAAACAGAAATCATTCACAGAGTTTCAAGCCCAACTTTGGATTTGATTGAAACTCACCACCTTTCTGATGAAGAGATTCTCAGGGAGTCAGGTCTAGCTCGAGAAGATCTTGGGCAAAGAGAAGGATTACTTCGAGCAATCTTAACCTTTGTGATCAGTCAAGAGTTTGATAAAGCGCTTAACGAATTGCAACTCTATAACGATAGTAAATTCAATTATCCAAACTTTGAGCATCGAGCAGAAAGGCACGTTCAATACGCTAAAGATTTAATTAATGCAGTAAAGGCAAAGAGAGAATTTTCAGCTAAAGCTCATTTGAGAAACTCAAAACAGCAAGAACTCCAAGAAAAAGTTTATTCTCACTATAAAGAATTGAAGCTCACTTTGCGCAGAATCGAAGCAATAGATCGTGAACTCCGCTTGGATGACGTAAAGTCTACAGTCATCTTTTTAAAAGGAAGTCTAGCAACGGTCTGCGTAGTTCTAGGTGTGTTATTCATTCGTGAGATCATCGAAGACCGTCATCCACAGTCTTGGTGGTACGCCATGAAGGATTTCGTTCTAAAATTCTCAGGATATATCTTCGAGATTATAGGTCTCTAGATCACTTTTGTTTTAATGAAAACCTTTTTGCCTCTAAAAGGACGGGGATCATTTGTCCACCGGGAAGCTTCCTATTGTTCACATAAATAGTAGGAGTTCCCAGGACTCCAACTTTCTTTCCAAGTTCTGCTTGGGCCTTAATGGCTTCATGGGTCTCATCCGACTTGTAGCATTCCATGAGTGAATCTTTGTCGATTCCGAGGTCAGCAACCATATCGTCGACTTTTTCTTCGACAACCGTCTTAGAAAGCCAAGAGCGCTGGCGTTCAAATATCCAATCAGAGGCCTCAAATCCTTTACCTTGTTCATTAGCACAATGGGCCATATAGGCTAGCGCGCACGAAGTGCCATTTGCCTGGGGAATTGCTTCATTACAGGCACCGTCCAGTGGAAATGCTTGAAACTCAAAACGTACATCTGGATTGGCTTTAGCAAAAGTCTTTAAGGGTTTAGCAGCATTAGCACAGTGTCCGCATCTGAAATCTGCGAATTCTACAATTGTCATTGTGGCTTTATCTGCAGATGCGCCCATTGCGATGGGTTTAATCGTAGCCAGGTCTTTGGCAGGATTGGTCGACCACTCTTCGATACTGGTTTTTACAAAAGCTTGAGCTTCTTTACCTATAAACTGTTTGGAATAAACCCTAGAAAAGAAAAAGCCAGATCCTATTAGAGCCGCAGCAAAGATCAAACCTGGTTTAAGGCCTTCCATATTCAGCGATTTAAAATCGATCAAAGGTCCGTCGTTTTTGAAGTACATCCAAACCCCAATGAGGCTTGTGAATGATAAAAGGTAAGTAATTGAGCAAAATAGGCAGATTGATGAAAGTTGAGTTAAAGTGATAACACCCATTACGAGAGAGGTTAGGACGGCGACTAAAGTCGTGCCTACAATAGCATTCTTTTGTCCTTTTGTTTCATCTTCTCCAAGCCATTTTAAATGATAGGAGAGGAATAGAACCGCAAGTATTAGATTAAGTAATGCACCTAACATGGCC
>CAZFYV010000087.1:0-12267 GCA_964523195.1 uncultured Pseudobdellovibrionaceae bacterium | reverse complement strand
TCATATGAAGAAGAACATCAAGATCTTCAGTGTTTATCCTAATATGATTGTTTTGAGTTACTTTCTAACGGCTCTTGACAGTAAAATGACCTTTAGAACTTGGTTTGGATTGGAGATCGAGGTCGATCCAACCACTGTAATCAGCTATATGTTCGAAGGAGGCTTCGCTCCATTCTTCGATTACGCAAAAGACCTAACGCGCTTAAGCAAGGGTCAAATCATTATTGCCTATTACTATATTCTTTTGGCCGAATCGTTTGATACCTTCAAATTTGTAAACTCAGAAACTGGTGAAGAGTCTATAAATAAGGTCAAGTTCTTCAAGAAAGTTCTTGGATTCTATACTGACCCAATAAAACAGACAATAGAAACTGAACTTCGTGAGTTTCGCGCCGATTATATGGTTAATAATACCTATCAACAGTTTCTAGACATGTGCAATAATCCAGATGATTACGAAGTTCTAATCAACTATCTGGATCTCAAGGGTACACTAATGGCCAGCCCTGGATCAAAGGATGCACCTATGGGTGCCGCACTTTCCCTCTACGGATATAGCAAGCAAAACACTCTTATTGAAGTAGCTTTCGGAGAACAGAAGAAACTGACTCTAGTTAAAACCATCATTGATATCTACAGAGCTCACCTCGAGAAAAATGGACAAATTGATGAAGAAACAGAGCAAGAACTGAACGTCATTGAAGGTATCGTAAAAGATATTAACGCTCTCAGAGAAGAATACTTAGGCACAGTCTACTTCTTTAACAATCAAATTAGTGCTTGTGCTGATAAAATTCATCTTATGAATCGCGACCGAGTTTTCGCAGTTCTCAGGGATGAAATAGAGTACCTGAAAAAGGTATATAGACAGGCTAGTATCCATAAAGAGAATTTTGACAGAGCAAAGTTTGAGTCAGAAGTGGGCCCACTACTCGGTGCCGACAAAATTGAATATCCGTATTATATGCTTTCGAAGTACGGTGTAATGGAACGAGTGAAGCAGCGCTTAAACAGCACTGTTGGCGAAGATACTGCCTACAAGCTTACTGACCAAACAGGAATTAAAACCAAAGTTGAAGACATCGCAACGACAGATAATATCGACTTTATTAATCAACCTAAGTTCCGCAGGATTAAGCTTGATGGCACTGAACTCGAGTTTGTTAGGGACGGTATTCGAAACTATACTTTGGTAGACTCTTCTCTGTTCCCTTGGATGGAGCCATTCACTAAAACGGACCCTTTTAAAGGTAAAGAGATCGTTTATCAACATATGTATAAGCTAGGAAAAATCAAAATCCCTCAAGACCTTGCGAAACAAGACCCTAGCGTTTGTGAAACTGTTGAAAATGATGAGTGCTATGCGCAAGTGTCCGCAAGCGAACTCTTAGATACTGTTGCTAAGCATCGAGAAATTGTAAGTCTCCCTCAGGAACATGCCGACGTTTTGTACTATTTAAACGCCAAGGAACTTATACTTAAAAAGGATCTAGAGAAATTTGTTCTTAACCCCGACAATCACCTTATGCTTCCTGTCTATCAGAAAGTCTTTAGAACCATTGTTTCTGACTATGGAGGAGCATTAATCGATGGTTCGGGCCAACTTAAAGATGCTGAGAAAATTGGACGCTCATTAATGGATATTCTATATCTTGTCTTTGAACCAAACCCGAAGGTCTGCACAACAATACATGACAATTATCGAGTTGCCGTAGATTCTCATTTTTCAAATATTAGTAGAATGGTGGAAGAAGTCTCTAGACGAAAATCTGAAAGCGTTCAACAGGATCTCTTTAGTAATTTGAGTTATGAAATGGACATTGGTGATACTATTGAAAGCTCGAGATTCCTGAAATTCGCTTTCGATGACGGAGAGATGTACATCAAAAGTCGCGACCTACGAGACCTGGTTGGAAGAGAACGTAGATTTCACTTGGATTCCAAAAATTACTTTAAGGACTCTGAGCATATGTCTATCTGCCAACCAGCTACTGAATAAAAGGTCAAAGAACCATGAAACGTCTTTTTTTGTTAACAATTATAGCAAGTGTCCTTGGTGGCTGTGACCTCCCTGAACGCTCGCGCTTTGTACACGAAAAAAGAGTCGACAGAGAAACGAGAAGTATAGAGCCCTTTGAAGATGAAGATCCCTACCCTATAAGTGAAACTTCTATTGCTCGATTTGAAGCTGACGGGTCTCCTGAAAAATTTGCCGTTCTCAATCAAATCATGGCTTCTCCTGATTCCTATATTAGACACACCAAAAGTAATTTCGAACTTGTAAGAAAAACCACTGAACAGTACTACAAAAATCTTCTCGCGGCAGAAAAGTCTGTTCAAGAAAGAGAACTTATAAATTTCGAGAATCTTCTTCTCTATGACTGCAACCAGAGCCTCAAAAGCTGTAGTACACTCAAAGGACTTGAGTCTTCGTATCTGTTTGCAGAAGTCATTGAACTATGGCTAAAGAATTTCAAATTTGACTCTACCAACAAAGATCAAGTGGAAAAAATGTATCTAGTGATGCACCTCTACTTTGAAGGCAAGGGGCGTCCAAGTAATACCTATATTGAACGTACGTATTTGGAAAACATTAAATACTTTCAAAGCCATTTCGATTGTACCAATTGCTATATGGCAGGTATTTCAGAAGACAGCTTCAACGACCTGATCTTTGAGATTTTTGAACAATTCTCAAAATCTGCGAGCAAAGAAGAAATTCTTGCTATTGTAAGCCATTTAGATGCTTTCAATCTCAAATCAAAAGCACTTGTTAGCCAGTTTGATCAAACACTATTTCGATCGGCTATCAAGACTAGTATGTATATAGAAGACCAGCTTAACCCATCTCTCCAATCGACTATTGATGAAATAGCAAGCCGTCCGGGAAATATTGAATCAAAAATTAAGTCTTTAAAAGATGATGTACCATTGATTTTTCAAACCCTGGACCTCAACCAAAACATCAAAAAAGATGAATATTTTTGGATAGTGGATGCCATTTTTAATGACCGGTACTCTTCAGAGCTCATTCAGGGCATTTGGAATAGCTCTAAAAAAGACTCTAATGAATACAACAAAAGGCTTTTTGATTATTTAAAAATTCAACTTGCCTATCTGATCACGTGGACTAATAGCGAAATTCGAACGGTCTACGAGCGAACTGACCTTACCAACCATCGCTTTTTTATCGAAACATCATCTAAAGGTGAGCAGCTGACGCCTCATTGGAGAAAGTTTGTTGACCTCGTAGAGAAACTCAAAGGTTTTACCGAGACCTATACTGGTAAAACTGGAGCGACAGACTCTGACCAAAATATTTTTGCATTCTTTAACTACCTCAAAAGAAATATCAAATTCTTGGTTGTTTACCCCCATATGCTTTTAACCGTATATCACGCTTCCATTAGAGATTTCTCTCGTGAATTCAGGTTTTTCGGTCGAAATTATGAAATCAACTCTAAGACTGTAGTGACGGAGCTATTTAAGGGCGAGCGCAATAGGAACATGCCCATATTCTTTGATTATGGAACTCATTCAGACGGTATATCTCAGCATCTTGAGCGATTGACATTTTATGAAATCGCTTACGCTTATGATTTTTCTCTTAAAACAATGTCGTTTGATTCCTTTAAAGTGAAGCCTGAGGAGTTTCTAAACGAAATCTATCAGCGACTGATCGATCCACGAATTAATCTTATGATGAATTCTTGGGAAAAATCTGTAAACAAACACTTTAAAAACCCGGTCTATCCAGAATTTCGATCTTTTTGCCGAACTCTCAAGGGCGAAGATAACTACAAAGCCGAAATTGATCTTTTCATGTTTCGAGTGGCCGCCAGCTACGGTTCACTCCATGATGTTATTTTCGAAACTGCAAACAGTCAGAGATCTGGTGCTGACGAAAAAACAGTTAGAGTAGGCCTTGCTCCCTACGGGGCACAAGTCTCTGAGGAAGTTGAAGCCATAAAACTCGTAGTTTTAAGAGATCTTAATCTCATGGACACACTTATTGAGTCGACTAGGACCTTCTATACAACCGTTCTAGAAATGGAACCAAGTGAAGTGAATCAGAAAATGGCCGAAATTGACCGAAGACACGCTCAGGCTCAATCTCAAGTAAAAAACTATATCGATGCAGTTATTCAAATCCATAAAAACTATGCTGAATGCGCGGTCGAGGCATTTCAACGAGAGCAACTCGTTGTAAAACAAATGCTGAAAAAAGAAGTAGCCCATCTCCGCAATGTTCATCGAGATATGAAAGCCCTTAAAGCAGGCTCATCTCCTGATCTTAGCTATCTAAAATTTTCTGGGATGCCAAATAATTTTACTGGATTCGATCGACTGACCGATTCCTATTATCTATATCATCACCTGGACTATCTACTGAGACAAAGAAACAATATGATGGAAATCTCCCCTCTTTTGAGTGTAGCTCTTCCTCGAGACTTTGCCGACTCTTCTGACATCAGTGAATGGTACAAAGGACAAAGTAATGTCCGAATTGCCTATATCGAAGATGAAGACGAATTTGTCAAAGCTGCCTTTCAGGGGGTCAAAAAATTCTCAAGCTGGTATGGTGCAAGTCGACTCTCAACTCCACTCCACTGGATCAAATATATGTATCAAGTAGTCCACGGTCTCAACCGAATAAGTCGGATCCTGTCTAAAGGAGAGCATGTAGACCCTTCTATCCACCACGACTCTCTTGCAGTATTTTCCAAGAAAGTCCTAGAACTACTCAAATTAGACGAAGATGACTATGAGCTGCTTAACTTCTACGATCGAGATCACAAATTCAATATTGGAGAATACTCGACAATAGAAGATACTTATATGCATTGGAAATCAAAAGAAGCAGAGACTTACTTTAATTACTTTGTATATTCTGCTTCCCAGGAGCGCCTTGGTTGGAAATACAAGGTACCCTCAAATGGTCGATTTATTGAAACCTCAAGTGGTGCGGCAGAAGGCTTTCTCGATTCAGCTGAACACCCTACAATTTTTGAAGACGCGGTCGAGTACATTGAAGTCCGTCGACCTGAAAAACGACAGCAATTCATATTTGGAGTCTCTCCATTCGTCGATGAATCGCTTGATAGTGTTATAGAGCTTAACATTACCCAAGAGGTTCAGTCCTTTAAAGACGTCTTAGGTTCCGTTAGAAAACAGATCTGTCTCGACAAAAAACTCGCACCTGATCACCCTGAGAAAATGAGTTTTGAATTATATGTCGGAGAAAAGCTGGTAGAAAACTACCTTAACTTCAACCGATGGCCAGCTCTTTTCAAAAGACGACAAAAATCATTTAATCGCAGAAGCTTCGATAGCTTCACTGAACAAAATCAATTGGTGGATATATCTGCCGATGGATTTTGCGAGTCCAATTAAAAACTATTTCTTTTGAACTTTTTGCCAAGTATCTTTCAAAGTCACGGTACGGTTTAGTACAAATTGATCAGTCTTATGAAGAACTCTATCAGCCACAAAGAAACCTAAGCGCTCAAATTGAACATGTTCCTCAGCCTTAAGATCTCTGATGGAAGGCTCGACCATGGCATTGGACATCTCTACTAAAGAATCGGGATTAAGTAGCTCCATAAAGTCTTTGTCTTTTTCACTGCTCGGATTACTCACAGAAACCATACGATCATAAAGTCTTACAGTGGCTGGGACCGCTGTGTCTTTGGCCACCCAATGAATAATCCCTTTAACTTTCTTCTCGCCTTCTGGAGTTACACCATTTCGAGTGCGATCATCATAGGTACAGCGAAGTTCGGTCACTTTTCCCGAACCATCTTTAATCACTTCATGGCAATGAACTACAAAGGCGTATTTAAGCCTAACTTTTCCGTCCGGCTTGAGCCTGAAATACTTTTTCGGAGCTTCTTCCATAAAGTCATCGCGATCGATATAGACTTCTCGAGACAAAGGAATCTTTCGAACTCCTAACTCCGGTTTTTTCGGGTGCACAGGGCCTTCGAGCTCTTCTGACTGACCTTCTGGGTAATTCTCTATAACAAGTTTTATAGGATCTAGTACTCCAAACGCCCGAGGGGCAATCTCATCTAGATCTTCTCTAACAGCATGCTCAAGGTAACCGAGTTCAGACATACTGTTCTTTTTTGTGACTCCAACTTTCTCCGCGAAATTTCTGATGGCTTCAGGTCGGAACCCTCTTCGCCTCATACCCATAATCGTTGGCATTCGTGGGTCATCCCAACCACTCACTTTCTTTTCGTTCACAAGCTGAAGAAGTTTACGCTTTCCCATAATCGTATAATCAAGCATCAACTTAGCGAACTCGATTTGCTGGGGATGACAAGGAGTCTTTAGAGTATCCAATAACCAATCGTAAAGAGGACGATGATCTTCAAACTCAAGAGTACAAATTGAGTGCGTAATCCCCTCGAGCATATCTGAAAGTGGATGAGTGAAGTCATACATTGGATAAATCTGCCACTCATCTCCTGCACGATGATGGGCTACCTTACGAACTCTGTACAAGATAGGATCTCGAAGGTTCATATTAGGAGAACTCATATCTATTTTCGCTCTAAGTACTGCGCCACCATCCTCGAATTTGCCGTTTTTCATATCTTCGAACATCTGCAAATTCTCTTCGACACTTCGATCTCGCTGAGGACTATTCTTACCTGGCTCCGTAAGACTTCCTCTCATCTCGCGAATTTCTTCTGGAGAACTCGTATCCACATAGGCCTTTTCCAGCTTAATCAACTGGACGGCGAAATCGTAGAGTTTAGAAAAGTAATCTGAAGCAAAATAGAGGTGATCTCCCCAAGAAAAGCCTAACCACTCAATATCGTTTTTAATGGCCTCAACATATTCTGGGTCCTCAGCCACCGGATTAGTATCATCAAAACGGAGGTGACAGCGCCCACCATAGGAGTTCGCCAAACCGAAGTTTAAGCAGATAGATTTTGCATGTCCGATGTGCAAGTAGCCATTGGGCTCAGGGGGAAACCGAGTAATGACATTGCCGTCATTCTTTTGCGCTTCCAAATCTTTATCGATGATTGTTCGAATAAAATTTGAAACGACTTTTGTATCGTTATCAGAAGCATTTTTGTCTGACATGATTTACCCCTTACCTACCCATTCCAATCCGAATAGGCCTAATCTCGAGTATATACTCCAATTCAAACTAAATTGCCTAGTAAACCTAAACAGATAATGCGCTGAGTAATCTTGACATCAACTCTGATTGTTAAGATCATACGAAGTATGTTCTTACGATTAATCGTTATTGGGTCCATAATAGCTAGTATTGGCTACTACTTTATTTATGTCGCCCCTTACAGCAGCATAAACCTTCCAGAAGAAGAAGTTCAGTACAAATACCTCTACAATGACATTGTTAAAAACCAAGCCCCTGGAGTAAGCCTTCCCTTAGTCGTGGTTCTTCACGACTCAGGAGAAAATGCACTCATCACCAAAGAATATATGACCGGTTTAGACGCCGATGTTCGAATTGTTTTTCTGGAGGCATCTGAAGGTTTTAAAATGGGAAAAACTTGGGCAGCTACAACTCAAGAGAATCTTGTCGCCGCTGGCAAAGTCCATAGAGCAATTACGCACTTGCAAACTCAATATCAAACTGAAGGGAAACCAATTTTGATTGGACTGGGCCAGGGAGCGATAATTGCTGGCCATGTGGCCATTGATTTTCCGGACGATTACAGCAGAGCTATAGTTAAGTTTAACGAAGCCCCTCCTGTTAAAGCCTATAAAGACAAATTGAAACCAACAGTGCGATATCCACGATTTGATTTGATTGTTGGTGAAAACCCTCGAACCACTGATAAAGAAAATAATGCCTATGTGAATGCTATAAAGAAATTTATCAGCGATTTTAAATCCGGTGGCATCAGGACAGAGCTGTTGGTTTTTAAAACCAATGAGTCATGGAATGATGAAATGACTTATAAAATTGACCAAATTTTACAAGGAACTTAGTCAGCAGACCCTACCTACTGACCATCTTTTTGCAAAAGTTCTTGAACATAATTAATATACTGACCTTGAGCCTCTTCTTTGGCCATTCCACTGAGCTTGGACCAAGCATCAAATTTCGCTCTGCCCTTAACATCTAACATTCCTGGTCGCTTACCTTGAACATCTCCCTCTGATCCTTGCTTAAACAAACCATAAAGTTTTAAAAGTGTGCTGTTGTCAGGGCGCTTAGATAGAGATTTAACTTTTTCGCTGGCTTCTTGAAAATCCATTTGTCCTCCAAAGTAAATTCCTGATCAGAATAGTCTAACAATGAAAGAGCATCAATTCCATTTTGAGACGCCGAGGATCTTAGCAGCGATGATTATTGAACTTTGATTTCTTATTCAGAATGAACTCATGAGAGTTCAAGTCGTAAATTACAACAAATTAAACATTTTCATCGAATTTCTGCCCTAATCAGGGGAAACTAAGTGTGGTATCGGGGGACCCATTTGAAATCTATTTTTTTCGTTTTAGCCGTAATGCTCACAACTCTTTTCGCGCTGCCACCAGTGGCTGAGGCTTCATTGAAAATTGAAGTTGTTGACGATATCGATCGACTACAAGAATACAAGTGGAATAATCGTTTGGTTCTCATTCTTCTCAATGGAAACCCAGCCAAAGAAATTGATGCCATCATCAGTGCTTATTCTGATGAATCAGATGAACTCGAAGACCGACAAATTGTGTTTATTCTTTTGGAGAATAAAAAAGTAAAATCTGAACTCGTTAAGATCTATAAAAAGCGCTACAAAAAGAACATGAATGGGCCATACGTTATAATCGGTTTAGATGGTGAAATTAAGAGAACACGAAAGAAGCTCTTTACACCAAAACGGCTCTACAAGTTTGTCGATTCTATGCCAATGAGAAAATCCTCCCAGGCTAAGAAGTAAATACGAGGCCTAATTACCCATCTATTACCTACCAAAGGCTCGTAGTACTCTTGCCACCTGGACGATTATCAAATTTTTCATTAACTTAAAAGTGTGACCAATAAAGAAAAACTTCGAGATATTATTTTTGAAGCTGAAACCCCTGCGGGTAAGGCCTTTGATATTCTTTTACTCATTCTTATTGTCGTCAGTATTATCCTTGTCAGCCTCGAGAGTGTTCATGCTATTGGAGACAAGTGGGGAGATGTTTTTTACTCTCTCGAATGGATCGTCACAATATTTTTTACGGCGGAATATCTACTCAGAATCTATGTCGTGGAATCAAAGAAACAGTATATATTTTCTTTTTACGGAATCATTGACCTTTTATCCGTGCTTCCCACTTACCTGAGCCTTTTCTTCTTCGGAGCACAGTCTCTAACTGTGGTGAGAGTCTTTAGACTTTTACGCATTTTCCGCATCTTAAAGCTTGGACGTTTTGTCGGCGAAGCTCAGGAACTTAGGATGGCAATCAGAAGATCTCGACCTAAAATCACCGTGTTTGTTGGTGGCGTTTTATCCATCGTTGTGGTCATGGGAGCCGTCATGTATATCATCGAAGGTGAAGAACATGGTTTTACCAGCATCCCAAAATCTATGTATTGGGCCGTAGTTACAATGACAACAGTCGGATTTGGTGACATTACTCCAAAAACACCCTTAGGACAGATGATCGCATCAGGCCTTATGATCATGGGCTACGGAATACTTGCAGTTCCCACAGGAATCGTTTCTGTTGAATTAAGCCAAGCATCACAGGATCGCAGATGTAACACCATAAATTGCTATGAATGTGGATTAGAAGGCCACGAACTCGATGCAAAATTCTGCCGTGACTGTGGAGCCACCCTCCACCACAACGCTCCTGACAACGATAATTCATGATTTGACTGTCTCATTTTGAGACACACTTTTTATAAGAGAAAGTGTTTCAGAAACCTAGACCATTGTCCGATAACGAGACATGGGGAATAATTTTAGGACGAGCGAGAGTCCCGATTATAGCACTCAGACAAGACTCATCACTCTAGGTTTGGTTATTGCCAATCTAGCTGTCTTCTATTTTATGTTCAAATCTGCACTTGGTCAGGGTTCTGCACAAATCAGCAATACCCTACTTCTTGATTTTGGTGCTAACTACAACCCTCTAGTGACTCAAGGTGAATTTTGGAGACTATTTACCGCCATGTTCTTACATGGGGACCTCAGTCACCTTCTCGCTAATATGTTTGCTCTCTCATACTTTATCTTTTTTGGGGGCAACATCTTCAAACCAACAACTTTTGTCTTCATCTATTTTATAAGTGGATTAGCCTCAACAACCATTGGACTCTACACCTATCCAGAAGCTGTCGGAGTTGGAGCTTCTGCCGCAATCATGGGACTCTATGGAAGCGTTGCCGCTTATTGTTTATTCATGAAGAACCTGCCAAAGGGAGCTATTTTTCTGTTCCTAATTGCCCTTCGCGGAATCTACATGGATATTTCTAGTCTCATGGAGCCAGCCGCAATTGGACTTCAAGAGACAGTTATTACCAACCACATGGGCCACGTCGTTGGATTTTGCTTTGGTTTCCTATCTTGCATGCTTGTTATGTTGGAGCAGTCCTTGAAAAAGGTCCTCGCTGTTAGCTTTGGTGCTTTGATGCTCGTGGGAGTAATTTTGGCGCCAAAGAGTCCAAACTACTTTAATGTCGCCAAGCAATTTATTTCAAGCATTGAAACTTGTACGATGTATGTCGATCGAATTGCAGACAAATATGTTAAAAATCCAAGTAAGATGAATGTGCCTGCGGTTCAAAAGGTCGTGTTGGATCATAGCAAGAAACACTGTCGACAAAGTGCTAATGCCTTAGCTTCCCAAAGAGAGCTCTTCAGAAATAGCCCCAATTCCTATCGTAGAATTGGAAAAATGATCGATATTTTAAAATACCTGGAATACGAAAATTATGGGAAGGTGTTAGTTCTATCTGCAGTAACCTACGAAACAAAGCTTAGAAAAGCGCGATCGACTTCAGACTTCTTCGCTATACATGGAGCTTTCAACAGACATGTTTTAACAAAAATAAATCAATACAATAAGGGCATAAAAATCTTCAAAAAAACAATTCCAGCAGAACTTCAACAAGAAGCCGATCAGTTTATTACTCGATCTAATATCGCCTTTCAAGAAGTGAACAAATCTTCTAATCGAATGAAACTAGCCATATCTAACTACCAAAACTTGAAAAGAAATGAATCAAAAATATTTAAAGGCGATCGCTTTCAACGAAACTTCAATCGCATGCCAGCAAGCTACAATAAAAACAAATAAAGCAATTTCAGATTCGTTGAGCAAAACAAATCTCGAATCCATCTGGGTCACAGGCTATTGCGAGGCGAATTCCTTCATCTTCTCTCAGAGTAGGTTCCAAACTGAATAAAACGCCTTTGGCAGACAGTTTTTGAAAAACCTCGTCTAGATCCTTCACATCAAAACTGATAGAAGCTTGCCCTGCTTTTTCCGAGTGCGGCTCATCGCCTTGAACTTCCTTATCTTGAGGCTTGGCTCCTGAATGCAAAGCTAAATTGATCTGACCCATTTTAAACTCCGACCAATTTTCAGACTCAAAAACTGAAGTCAATCCCAAGGTTTCCTTATAGAAGGTGATGGACCGGTTCATATCTGAGGACATGACGATGATATGATTAGGAGTCTCAAACATAACTAATCCTTTGAGAGCTTTTCAATACGCTCTAAACGGTCTTTTTCGTTGCGGACCAACCATGTATCTTTAGAGAGAATTTGGTGAGCCTTCCTGAAGTAATTTCTATACTCCATTTCATTTTTAGCGAGATAAAGTTCACCTAGTTCTTCAAAGATATATCCACTCGAGTCTTCACCATTTTTCTGATTTAAGAGTCGCAATTGAATATCGAGTGCTTCATCTAGTTTTCCTTGCAATCGAAGTGTTTTTGCAACACTCCACTCGGCAATAGACAACTGCTCCAGGTTTCCCTTTTCTCTATGATGGTCTACACCTTTCTTAAAACTGTCGAGAGCCTTATCATAGACTCTCTGCTCAAAGTAATCCCAACCCATATTATTATAAAAGGCCCCAATCCATCTTCGATCATCATCTTTTTTAGAAGTAATAGCTCTTTCCAAGCCATATTGATTCCACTTTACTTTCTCCACAAGGCTATTACTTGCAATTGCTACCATGTGAGCCGCATCGATCGTTAAACTACTAAACTCAGTATCTTTCCCTGTCTGGTAAGCTTTGCGAAAGTGCTCTAAAGCTTTTACTTTTTCACCTGAAGAGTTAAAAGT
>CAZFYV010000086.1:0-12338 GCA_964523195.1 uncultured Pseudobdellovibrionaceae bacterium | reverse complement strand
AGAATAATCAGATCAGGGTCAAGAATTGTAGATACATTGCCCAAAAACAGGCTTAAATCCCCTTTATAGAGTTCAAGAGTCTTTTTTGAGTTCAAATCTCCAGCTTCAGCCATGCGAAATATTTCGGAACCCTCTACAACTTCGGATGTTACGGCCACTTCTTGATAGGTGTTCTGCAAACCGGTTCCAGATACATAAGTCTCAGCACACCCACGTGAACCACAATAACAACTGCGACCATTTGACTTAAGTAAGGAATGGCCAATCTCAATTGCGCCGCCAAAGGCCCCAGTGATAATTTTTCCCCTTGAAAAATACCCACCACCGCATCCTGTGCCCAAAATTACACCGAGAATACTTAAGGTTTTGAAGGGTTTTTCAGTGGACTCAAGAAAATCAAGTCCTGCTCCACAAATGGCTTCCGAAAGCACAAAACAATTTGCATCGTTTGCAACACTGACTTCCTTACTAAATTCAAGAGAGGCTTTTAAATCGCTCTGAAGAGACTTTCCCGCAAAGGAATTGGTATTTCCTAAAACAAACTGACCAGTAACCGGGTCAACGGTCCCAGGTAACCCAACTCCAACTCCTGAAATATCTGAGATATTCAAATTAGCTTCTTTTAAGGTATCCAGGCTTAACTCTGTAATGGCGTTTAGAATATGTTCGTAACCTTTTTCTCTCTCAGTCGGGCATCTTTTCCGAGCTAATATACTAAAAGAAGCTTTCTTAGACGGCTTAACCATAATGGGGTGAGTACCCTCTCCAGAGACCTCTATAATACAACATTCTAGTTTGGTGCCACCGACATCAAGTCCGATTAATTTCATCACATTACCCCGTTTGTGGGCTCATACTACCGAAGAGAAATGAGGATTAAAAGCTTTTGAAGCATAACAATTTCTTTGGTAGCACAGTTTTTCTAGAATTCGCTAAAACTGAGTTCTTTTCCACTGACACAGGTGCGCTAGAACCCCGTATAACGGGTATATTTTGTAAAATAGAGCTTTTTGACAAATAGCATACTAGACTGTCGACGGGGACTTTTTATGACTTTTTTTCATCCAAAATTTGTTCTTAAAATAAGTTTTACTTATAGTTTACACTCAAACTCAACCTAGGGGCACTAGACGATTAATCACCCAGTTTCTTTTGCCAAATTTTACAGCCGGTTTTCGTCCATAAGAAAATCCTATGGCCCGAATAAAATCATTCAATTTCACAACCACAAAACAGGTTGATATGACTTTTCCCAACGAAGGGAAACAAAAGTTTTTCTTCACAAAGAAAGGAGAAAAAGGTGAAAGCTTTAGGAAGAGTTCTTGGAAGGAAACTTCATAAAGGAATCGAAGTCATTTCAAGAACTCTTTCATCTTTTTCCACTGAATTAGTAAATAACTTTGAAAGTAATATGCACTTAATGGGACTCGTTCTGTTCGGGGAGCCCCAAAGAGTGAGACTTCAACCGAAGTCAGTACTTTCAGAGATTAATAATAGAGAAGCCGTCTACGCGCCTTTCAATAATACCATTCACGTAACCCGCCTTAAATATCAGCAGGGAAGCTGATATCCCAAGCGAGATTCAAGGTCCCGAATACCTGAATCTTCCCGCCTTCGGCTTTAAATTTACCCAGGGCTCCTGGTACAAACCGGGAGCTCTTTTATTTTAAAAGGACTTTAAAAACTGAATTAATTCTTAGGAAGCTCTTCGGATTCTTCAGTAGAAGCTGTCGATCGGTTGACGTCGCTATTCTCACGACTACGATTTAACTCATCAAATGCAGTCTTAAAATTAGAGGTAAAATAGAAACGTGATGAGTGCGCCTCGACAGAAGACTTTTGAGCACCCGTAAGTTCACCTGGCATTTTACCGTAGAACAACTCTGACAGAGTTTCGGTAACAATAGGAGACTGAGAAGAAGACCTCATCAAAAAGGCTGAACCAAGGGTCCCTGATTGGACCAGGTGCTTTGGACTAAACAGTATCTCATAAATCTTTCCACTTCTTTTATAATAAAAAGGAATTCCCGTCGCTAGTACGTTCAGTGTCTTTTTAGCCTGCATTTTCTCAAACTTCATTCGATCGGTAGCGTCTCTTAAATCGCCCATACCATTTAAAAAGACCATATTTAAATAATCGAGTTCTAATTTAGTATCAGCTTGCTTAAAGTCAGGAAAATCAGTGGTACTTATAACGCCACTGATAGTATTAAATGGTGGAGCTTCACTTGAAAAACTTAGAAGGCGTAGATTTTTCATACGAACAGTGAAGTTGGTTTTATCAACAACCACATTAGCTGACTCACCCTCTAAGTTTGCAGTAAAAGCTGATGTTCGAAGGCCAGCTACTCGACCTTGTAAATCAAAACCTACAGTTCTATCTATGAAAGAAAAAAGATTAGGTTTAATTCGACCGATCATTTTTCGATTTATGTCTAAAGTAAGATCTGAATTTATCGAAGCTTTTAATCCCCAGAAGTCTGCAACACTACTCTTAACAAGATATCTTCTCAGCTGAAACCCACTATTGAGAAACTGTATACCCTCTAGAGTTAACTCATCTACAGTGACTACTTTTTTCTGCGTCATGTCTTCTATAGCAATATTTTTTATATCAAGACTTTCAATACTCAACCCAGCTGGTGAGTACTCTACTACCTTCTGAACATTATTAATGAAGCTTGACCAGTCTTCTTGATTGAAATCTGTAAAGTCGACCAAACTCTTTTTAGACTTCTTAAATTTGACCTGAGCATCAAGAGCCTTAATCGAAGTTACACTCCACTTATCTTCCCGCAATAAGTCGAGCACATTATCGTATTTAACTTCACCTTGGCGGATCCTCATGAAGTGAGTGTCATTTTCAAATCTTATCTCACTAAAGGTAAAACCTTCAGCAATAGTTCCGGTGGCACTTACAAGGTAAACATTAACATCTCTGAGGTTTTTAACTAGAAGATTAAGGCCGTGTTGGGTCTTACCAAAAATATAGTAAGCCCCCACAAGAACAATGGATGTTATTGCTACTAAACTTGCTAAAAAAATTAATGGCTTCTTTAACTTGCTCACAAAGAATTTATCGGAAAATAATTTGTGCAGACTTAGGGCTTATTTACCTATATTTGTAAAAAAGTGTCAGTTTAAGTCTCATTTGGAGACGATACTAGAATCCCTGCTCTAATGCCGAAGGGAAAAGACTTGGGTCAGAAACGCAAGAATTTACACTAACTACATAACCTCTTTCGAACGAAGTCTCGCACCACTTCGTTTTGTAGAACAAGGTAGCATCACAAACATCTCTTGAACGAGGCCTCAATTTTTCAATACTTGAAAGACATGAATTCAGCTGACCATTTTCAATGCTATCAGACTCCAAAACGGTCATGCAGTAAGCGTATTTCCATCGCACTACAGAATAAGGAACTTGGCAGTGGGAGTTTTCTCGAGATTCATAACTGATGGAATACTTTAGTTCATCAAACTCTTCGTTCGCTATTGAAACAATACAGACAAGTGATACGAGTAGCAGCCATCCTAAGCTTTTCATCTTCCCCTCCTGGGAATATTTTTCCTAGACCGATCCGAATTACCAATCTACCGCGAAAAACGAAGATCGTCTCTGGACCTAGACGATCACTTACCTAAGGTCTAAAAAAAAGGCCGCCAAGAATTGGCGGCCGGGAGCCAAGAACCATTGTGGGGTCAACACAATGGCGATAGTAGGGAAACCAAATTCACCATCCATAGCAAATTTAGGGGATCAGGACTTTTCTCATAAAAGAAAAGGGGTCGCAAAATAAGCAAGACTTTTGCTTTAGTTTTGCACTAGAGCAATCGTAATGTTTTGCATTTTAATGGAGTTAGAAAAATTGATAATAAAGAAATCTAATTCATACTCGTGCGCCCCTCTCTCTCTTACCCTTTCAACATTTCAAGAAAGAGGCCAGTTCAAATCGAATATAGCGAGTAACAAGATAGACAGTCGTCTACTTGGTTTTTATCTAAATTATTGAATTTTAGAATATCAGTGTAATTCCTTTGGTTTAGCCTCGACATGACTGAGTATTCAACTGTATAAGAGTGAAACACTAGAAGCTCATTCGAAAAAGAGGAATAAGAAGCTTCTTATCTTTCTTCTCTTGAGGACTTAAGGAATAGAAGCTGCCAGCTATCACAATGACATTCCACCATGTGTGGATGAACACCCCTTCAGAAACTCTCATTTGATTTCTTTGTACTAACCAACCCAAATAATATCCAAAAAGTGTTTGAAATATAGGAGCAGGGTTTTCGGGTGATAGATGAGCTAAACCAAATAAGATAGCTTGGATCCAATTAGCTGAGTTGTCGCTTATTGAACCAGTCATCAACATTGGCTGAAGCCATCCTCTAAATACTGCTTCCTCATAGGTCCCAGCATTATAAGAATAAGCCAATGAATAGAATCCATCTTCTCCAGTAAAATGTCCTTTTTGATCACTAAGACTAGTTAGAGCTATACTCGCGAGGATGGCTGCGCTCACAGGAATTATGGTCGTCCAACGCTTTAAGTAGCTAAACCTAAAAGGTGCTCCTAGTATATCGCTAACGGACTCGTCCTGAGATTTTAAAAAATCATATTTGGAATTACCCATTGAATTCACCGTCGAGCGAAAGCTTTGGTATCCACTTAAACCACCCGCCCAAGAATACAGCTGTAATCCATAAAAGAACCTTCTTTGTCGATCGCCACTAAGAAAGTCACTACCAATGCTATTATCAGACTCTAAAGATGCTCCGATAGCTAAGCCAGCCCCCAGTAGGGCAAAGCCACTATAGAAAAGAGCTGAAGAATATTGCCCTTCGATCCATTGATCTAAGCCGGGAATCAAAAATGACAATGCAGGCCCCAAGTTCTCCCGTCTTTGCCTAAAACGTTGCCTAGGATAGTAGTTTTCAAACAACTTACCTGGCTCTTCACTCAGTATTTTCGGCTCAGATTTTTCTTCGACCTGATCTGAATCTGCGAAACATACTTCAAAAAAACAAATAACCAAGAGAACAGTGACTAAATTAAAGCCTCTAGATCGAACTGGGTTACAAACAACTCGTCTCAAAATGAAACACCCTTTAAAAGTATTCGTATTTCTAAGTACTTGAGACAAAGTTATATATCTTTTTTTGTCAGTTCAATTTATTTCTCAGAAAGCTAAACTAAGTTCATAGGGTCGCAAGTGGGTAGCGGCTCAAAAGACTTCGGGGGAAGTTATGTATAAATTAGCAGTTTGTTATGTTTCAGTTTTTTCATTTGCAACTGTGATTATCTTAAACTTCTAGTTCAAGAGACTAGAAGCGAAGCAGAACGTGAGTTGACCAAACACGATTTAATTCCAGATTGTCTGGGTGGACTTGATCTGGATTGATATATAAACAATTTAACAAAAGTACACATTAATTTGTGGCATCCCTAAACATTAATCCCTAACTACCAAAAGCCCTTGTTTTCCCACAAGGGCTTTACTTTTTCTAAGACGCCTTGAGTTTATAAAAGGTACCTCGACCTGAACCTATCTTATCTAAAAAGCCAAGTTCGATTAACTCATTGATCCATCTATTAGAGGCAGTGTACTCATATTTAAACTCTTTTTGAAAATCATTGCGACTAAACTTGCTGTCTTTAAAAATACGCCGTATCTGAGAAACGACAAGAGACTCTTTTGAAATGCCTGGATATTCCTTGGGAAGCCAAATTGCTAAATCTTTAGATTTATTAACCATATAACCCTGAGAATGAGTAATTAAATCTATGAGTTTAGACCGCTCAAATTGTTTCCTAAAACGCCTAAGTAACTGATGGACTCGGTCTGGAGAACTATGGGGATCAAAATACTCATCTGGATAGAGGTATGAAAACAAGGCTCCAAGTCGCTTTGGACGATAGAGGTCCTTCACAAGAATACACAACAACCTATGTAAGCTAGAGCCTAACTTCAACTCCAACGATTCATCGAAACTGTGAGCCATCAATAAATCAAATTCTGTTTTCTTTCCCTTTGAATCCTGATCACTCCATCGATAATATTCCGGAGCCTCCAACCCCATCTTTTCAATCAAATTTTTGCGATACTCTGGATATGGTGTACCAAATAAAACCTTTAAACCTAAATTATAGTTCTGATCAATAACTGCTTCGTAGTAATCAATTTCTCTTTGTGATTCGGGGTGGTTAATCCTAAAAGCCTCTTCTCTCAACGCTTGCCAGTCGACCTTTTCAGGATCCATTGATGCCCTGGAAATACTCTTCCATTTATGAATAAAGAACTTTTGAAGTACTTGGTGACTCGTTAGCTCAGATTCTGATTGATCGAGTAGCCTCAAAGCTTTTTCAAAGTTCTCCTTTTGGATCTCGAGCTGTGAAAGGATCTCAAGACAATTACTTCTTAGAAGATTCATTTTCTTGCGAGTCGTCGTTTCTAAAAGTTCTGCTAAAAGTTGGTCTGCCCTTTCGAAATCCCTTACGTTCACCAGAGCGGCAGCTAAGTTCACCTGACCGACCGTAAATGCATAGCTATCTTGGTCAATAAGCGAAAGATACTTATTTAAAGGTTCAATCGCCGCCGCATAATTCCATTGATTAAAGTGACAAAAAGCTAAATAGAGTTCTGCAACAGGAGTTTCAGTACTATCAATATTACCAAGGATTTTTTTAGCCTCATCCACAGCACCAATTCTTTGAAGTAAGACTCCATATTCCGCTTTCTCATTTGGGTGAGCAGCAACAATACCTTCGACATCATCTCGAATGATTTTAGCTAAAAATTTTAATCCCAGATTCAGCAAACCCGTTCTTCGACATAGGTTTGCAAGATGTATTTTCTCTGATTTTGGGACTTTCACGATATTGATAGAATTTAAATCTCGGCGTGCTTTATCAATCTGTCCCGATTTGATGCAATTATCGATATTTTGTCTTATTTCAAGCCAATTTTCATCACTCATCCATCCTATTTTATCAGTACAGGTAGACGTTTACCTATTTTATTCTATAGATGACATAATATGAGAAGGTGGGTTCATAATTATGGGTAGATTCGGGAAGAAATTTCTATTATTTTGCTTATCTATTGGTCTTATAGTTTTATTTCAAAACTGTATTGAAGCTACCGTTCAATTTGGACAAGAAGAACAATCAAGTACTGATGATGGTCTTATTCTCGACCAGTTTCCCACAGACGACCGCGAAGAGTCTTCTGGTAACGGTGAAGGTTATGGTGGAAGAACCGACGGAATCGGCGCTTACTATGTTTACAACTACGATGATCCTTGTACAGATCCAAATGATCCTAACCCTACGATTACGGATATTATCGAAGAAGAAAATGGCGAGTACATTCTTTTAAAAGAAAATTGCCAAATTGTGACTCCTACTGTTGTAACAAACCAAGTGTCAATAGATCCGAACAATCCAGAGGTACTAACTTATAACAACGAAAGCTACGAAGGCTTACCTGAAAGTAGTGGTGTACCAACACCAACTACAAACATCCCTAATCTAAAAATATATTGTCAATCACAGGTTTATGATTTGGGTGGCGATGATCGTAGAATATATCAATTTTATATAATCGAACCTCCAGCAGATCAAAGAAGATTCCGAGCTGAAAGGGTCGACTACAATACTGTGACCAACAGCCGAGGCTCGAGTAATAACGAATACAATACTGACCAGGACATTATAATCAATAATGACCCCGTCAATGGCTTAACAACCACTTGGGATTTCAACGACAATTCAGGTGTATTTAGTCTGAAAGTCGATGCAACCGACAAGGATGGTCAGTACGAGTCTGGGAATTTCTCTGGAACTCTCTATCAAGCCGACCCCATGGGCAACAATATGGACGTCGGTTGCTCTTACCACGGTCAGTAGGTATAACGTCACTACCTAATCGAAGTGTATAAATTCAATTTAAATATCATTGAGCACCTTCCACTACTTGTTAGTCCAAATAGGTCGTTTCGTTTCGATACAATACGGATTGGGCAAAAAAAATCCGCCCCTGGTAAGGGCGGATGGGACCGGAGAGAAAATTAACGTTTTTAAAGTTTACGGATTATATTCGTTCTGCCTAGAAGACGCAGTTCCAGCAAAAAGGTTTCAAAAGTTTCTATATTTTTGAAAAAAATCCGAAAAACCATGGATACTCATTTTGATACGGTGAAAACCAATCAGAAGCCTTTAAGACTTAGAAAACTTTTTAAGGAGAAGCGTGGAAACAATCGCCCCACCTATGACTACAGGAAGTAGAGGCATTAAGTGATATTGAATCGTGTGATCTGGGTCACCAACACAGCTGATTTGCATTATAGCCAAAGGTAAACTCACACCGCTGAGAGCAATCAATGAGCCCGTCAGCAAAGGTTTAAATACATAGGTCCTCAGAGCTAAGGCCGTGATAGTAAGGAGAGGAATGAGAGAAAAATAGACCACTTCTTTAGAACAATAATACCTATAGCCCATAAACTCAGAGCTTGCATGGGCCCCACTATACTTTTCAATAAAAACAAAGCCTACAAACCCAATAGCAGGCATCAAAGCTGTGTACACCCATTTGGTTGCAGGTGAACGGCCAGGGACCCCTAATAGAAAAACTAGAAATCCACACATCAAAAAAGGTAGAAAAGCTAGAGCGAACTCTAGGAACAAATAAATATTACTCAGTCTATATATAGACTCATCTGTAGTAATCGGCTGAAGGTAATAAAGACCACCAAAGACCAATGAAAAAGATAGTAATGACCAAAGGAGCATTCTCTTTTCAGCGCTCATAAGAGGCTTAACTGGTTCTAAACCACTGGTAAGCTCTGCTATAAGGTCATTTTGTTTTTTATCCATCTCAATTAACTCTCTTAAATTAAACTTCTTTTTCTATAATCTCTCTGAGCTTTTTATAAGCTCTGCTTATTCTTACTCTCATAGCTCCAGGAGTAACATCTTCTTTCTGTGCAGCCTCTTCAGTCGAGAAACCGTCGATCTTTGTCAAAACCAATGCCCTTCTCATTTCTTCGGGAAGTTGAGACAAACCATCTTCAACCATCTCTTTGACGTTCTCATGAGTGGCTGAACTTGTAGGCTCTTCAATTTGATCTCGCTCTTCATCAATCTCTGCAGTTTTTATGGTGCGTTCTTGAGCACGAAAATAATCAATAACCTTATACCGAGCAATCGCAAACATCCACGCCTGAAAACTACGGCTCCTATCCCAAGTGGCTCGATTGCGATGTATAGCGATCAAGCATTCCTGAGCTAAATCCTCGGCGACGGTAACAGAGGCAACTTTCTTAACGTAGAACTTTCGAAGGACTGGAAAGAGTTGATGTAATAGCTCTCTATAAGAAGCTTCATCACCTTCCAAAGTCTCGATCATGAGTTGTCGCCAGCGGGCTTCGGAGTCCTCAGCTTTCATAGAGTCTTTCGTTGATTAAGTCGAATATGTAACACTGATCCTAATGATTTTTAGGAGTTCTGACAAACCAAAATATCTCAATATTTTCAGTATTTTATACGGATTAGTAAAGAGCTATGCGGCCTGAACCTGCTCGAGTAGACACATCATATCTTCCATGAGCCTCTTAGCTTCTTTGCGACGATCAGCTAAGGCCTTGTATTCATTAGCATTTTCTTGAATCTTTTTACGCAAATTGGCACTATCAATAGCTTGATTAACTACCATCTGCAAATGGGCTTTGCCTTTACGGAATTGCTCAGTCATGTAAACCTCAACCATACTTGTTACGCTCATCAAGAAGACGCGGATTACTATTTTCGTTCCGAACTTTCTCAATTTAAAACAACAAGTTAAACCTAAACACCAATTATTTACTTATCGACAAATAATGCCCATTAAATGAGGAATTTTCAGGTTTCCAATCATTTAATAGACGCCAGCGTTCACGCCTTGGTAAACCAATTGAAGTCAATTGTGTTAGGACTAAGATGAAACTGACGGCCCTTAGAAAACTCTTGTTAATTTTAATTATTCCTTTTAGCTCCATCGCTAATGAGAGTAGCTGTTTTGTAAATGCCAGAGTTGATTCAAATCTGTCTCTTTACACTCAAGATGACATCTTGGTTTCTCTTCCACAGAGTACCTCTTTGGACTTGGCAAAAGAAAAACCAGGTTCTATTTTTCACCTACAAGGATTTTGTAAAAAGAGTAAATCACAGATTACATTCAAACCACTTAGCTCCTTTGTTGGTATGAAGGACCAGACCAACTTTCTATCTGACTATGTGCAACCGAGCTACGATCAGAGACTACTTGGTGTGGAACCGACGAGCCTAAGAGCTCTTGGTTTTTCAAAACAATATCAAGAAATTTCAGATAGTTTTCATGGTTACATTGGAGAGCCAAAAGTAATTTCTTCACTAGCGTTTGAAAGTCACGTTGTTCAAGATGTCGCTAAGAATCTTAAGGACCTTGAAGAAGCCCTTTCTATGGCAGAAGCTTTTAGAAAGTTCGGAAAGTTTGACTTTTCTAGTTCACGTGAAGTTGTAGACGGATTCAAGTCGTTAAACTCAAACAAAATAAGCGCCTCTCTTATTTATGGGTTAAGACCATTTTTTGTGAACGCTCCATGGAATTGGGGATGGCATCATGTAGATCAAATTATTTCAGAACTTAGAGCTCTTCATCAAAATATGTCAGCTATGAATATGCATATTTTTTCGTATATGACTTCGAAAGAGTCTGCGATCGAGGTGTTCTTTCGTGAGGCAAAACAAAAAGGTTCTTTTTTTACTGGTCGTGTTGAGTTCGAAAAGGACCACAATGGTATTTTGAAAGAAGCTTTTTACAATCTCTTTTTAGCAGCACAATCTGATCGTCCTCTAGAGAAAAAAAGGTTTAGTTATAATTTTAGTATTCTTTTAATTGCTTACGAACAGATACAAGCCCAACCCTATTACGATCAAATCCACAGACAACACACCATCCTGGCAGGCCAATTTAAGGTCATAGACCCAATTGGAAGATATAAATTGATCAAAAGACCTTGGTCTTTGTTTCAAGTCCGCTTCTCTATCGATGTCGACAACCCAGATTTAAACTGGGATCTCAATCAGGTAACTCCAGAACTGATTCTAGGAAATTCACTAAGAAAAGGGACCATACCCCATTATTACTTTAATAGAATTTTTCATCCAGAATCTTTGGCTTTGCTTGAAAAACCAGCGCTCTGGAATCAATGGCCTGAAATTAAGTCTTCAGAGGATAAACCTTCAAACACTTTGCCTTCTAACAGCGAGGCCACCGAGCTCTTAGCCGAGTATGGTTGTGTTGGCTGCCACAGAGTATCCAATCAGGGCGGAGTAGTTGGACCTGACTTAACAGACATTTCTAGATTTCTTGACTCTAACGAGATTGAAAGCTCGATTGTAAACCCAGAACAAGTTATTTCTAATCGTTGCTTAGATGGCCAAGAATGTCCAAGTGGCGTAATGCCAAATGACTACGGACAAGTTATCCCTGCTGGTGACCTTAAAAAAATAGTCGACTACCTAAGTAAATAATCTATTTAAAGTCTCTATCGAGAACGGTTTTTCGACCGTCCTGTCGAGCCTTGTCGATAGCTTGGTCACAGGCTCTTCGAACTATATCAGATAGAACAGACATCACTGACTGGGATGTATTCATATCAGCGCGATCTTTAATATATTGCTTTAGCTTAGAAGCTACTATCAAGATCTCATGAGAGTTTGCAGATGATAATGCGGGTGATGGGCTCGAGCAGCCCTTCAAGGCGTTTAACGAAATTCTCGCGCCAGTGTTTGCGAACGCGCCCGCGGATGTAACCGAAGAAAATATTCAGGCCCGCTGTCGCGGAATCATATTGATGGCCATCTCCAACAAACAAGGCCGAATCGTGCTGGCAACCGGTAACAAGAGCGAAATGTCAGTAGGTTATGCAACGCTTTATGGCGACATGGCAGGGGGATTTGCGCCGCTCAAGGATGTGCCAAAGACATTAGTCTATTCATTATCCGAATGGCGCAATCTCGACGAAGAAGTCATCCCTCGCCGCGTAATCGACCGCCCGCCTACTGCCGAGCTAGCGCCCGACCAGAAAGATACGGATAGCTTGCCAGCGTACGAAATTTTGGATCCTATCCTTGAGCAATATATTGAACTCGATCGGTCACCAAGGGAGATTTGCAGCCACGGATTCGATATTGACCTGGTCCGTCGGGTTACGCGGATGGTCGATCGCAATGAGTACAAACGGCGACAGGCCGCGCCGGGCGTTCGCATTACCCAACGTGCGTTCGGCCGTGATCGGCGATACCCAATCACATCCCG
>CAZFYV010000085.1:0-12399 GCA_964523195.1 uncultured Pseudobdellovibrionaceae bacterium | reverse complement strand
CTTTTAGCCCAAGAAGAGTTGGAGAGTAAATTACCACAAGAAAGAATATATTTTGATTTAAGCTTAGACTTTTCGTTTCTAGAAGTGGATTTACTAGAGAGCCTAAAGAAACAAACTGAGTTGGTTGTGATTGCGCCTTGTCCACCTTGGCAAAAGGATTTTCGATCAATTTTTGAGCCGTATAATTTAATTTTTGAGCGTTACAAAGATCTCTCAGAGTTAAAAGCAAAGAACAAAAGTCGAACTCAATCAGTGAGTACTAAGAAGTTTCCATCAAGCTTAGCGGAAGTTAAATATTTAACCTCAGAAACACAGAAGCTCATAGAGCAAGGTATTTCTAGTCAAGAAATAGCCATTAGTGCTCCCAATGTAGAAACCTATTGGCCTTCGATACAACTATTTTTTGAGCAAGAGGGTATTCCGGTGCAAAAACCGAGAGTATCTCGACTACACTCGTTTCCTTGTGTTTCTAGATGGCTATCGGAACTCAAGATTAGACTTAATGAATTTGATTCATCAGATATAGAAATCTCAGAGTTCTTTCAGGTCAATAAGCCGGCTCTAGCATACGATCGATTCAAAAGACTTTACGCCAATATATACGGTACAGAGGATTTACATCGAAGTTCAGCCATTTCTTTTAAATACAAAAAGAGTAATAAAACTCCTAAAAAGGAAATGGGAGGCATTGAGTTTATTAAATGGACTTGCCAATTTTGGAACTCCAGTGAAGATCTAGATAAACTTGATATGTTAATGCAACGATTTGCACAGGCATCGAGTTTAGACCACCTGTTGTCTCCTCGGTCTTGGTATCGAATACTAGAGTTAGCCGCTTCCCAATTGGAGATAAAGGTTAAAGACGGAGATGTAAGTGGAGTCGCGATTCTCAATTTAAACTCTATCGAAATCGGCGAATATAAACACGTGTTTTTGCTGGGTCTGACTGAGGCGGAGTTAAAGGCAAAGTCTAAGATTGCGATTTTAAATTCTGAGGTAAAATTCTTCGCCAGTGAGTACGGCTTTTATCTATCTAATGTTGATGAGAGCCGAGGTGAAGCAGAGATCCTTTGGGCTTTAGAAAATGAAGATCGAACGTTTAATTTATTATGTAGTGAAACCAATTTTACGGGTGAACCTTCATCTCCGAGTCGTCTCTGGATTGAAAAAAATGAGGAGCTTGGTAACTCGCGAGACTCTGTTCTGCCGCCTGATACCAACTGGGATTTATTAACTCAACAAAGGCTTGAAGAGATATTAGAGGTTCGAGGTGTGCCAATTGAGCATCAAAAGCATCTCATGGAACAGTTGAATCGCGACCAGATTTTAGAATCCTTATCGATGCTCGATGAAGTAAATAGTCTTAGAGTTTCCGCCAGTTCTCTTGAGGACTATCACAAATGTCCTTTTGTTTTTGCGGCGAAGCGTTTGTTTGCACTGTCTGATTTATCGAACTTGGATATCGACATTGATGCACAAACAAAGGGTTCATTTGCCCATGCCTTACTTGAATATGTATTGAAAGAATATCCAAATCTCGAACTCAGTGAGTCGGATAAGGATCAGGTTTTAGAAAAGGTCAAAGAAGACTCTAAGTTTATTATGGCTGATGATCGTCTTTGGCCGCGATTTAAATTTCATAATTTAAAACTTCTTGATCGATTTTTGGAGTTCGAAAAGGAGTGGCGCAATCAGTTTCCTGAAACGAAAACCGTAGGCTTCGAAGAAGACGTTGCTGGATTTATTTCCTTAGAGACGGGTCAGGTTTCTAATAATTCTGAAAATTCTATTCCGTTCAAGGGACAAATTGATCGCATCGATGTCGATAACAATAATAATGCGGCTATTATTGATTATAAATCTTCGAGTTTAAGTAAAAAAGGCTTCAAATCTTGGGTTCAAAATGGAGACTATCAGTTATCCCTTTACAGCTTGGCTTTAAATAATAATCTCTCAAGTCTAAGTGAAGTGAAGACAGTAGCCGCTGTATATTTCGATTTGAAAAGAATGAATCGAGAAAAGGGTATTCACCTTAGTGATGCCAACAATGGACTCTTTCAAATTGACCCGAAAAGTCGAAAACAAAATAAGTTAACAGAAAGTGAGTTTGAGAGTTTGATGTCTCAGATTCAATTGTCTATGGCAACTTTGCTTAGAAAGATGAAACAGGGTGAGTTTTTGCCCAACCCGAAAGATAAGGAAGATTGTAATTCTTGCCAATGGAGTTTGCAGTGTCGAGCACCGCACCTGAATCACTAAATAAATTTGTTAGAGCTGGTGCTGGAGCGGGTAAGACTTATAGTCTTACTCACCAAGTCTTGGGTGTTGCTCAAGACTTTTTGTCTGTAGAGGAGCGAACGCCTAGAATAGTCGTGACCACGTTCACGCGAAAAGCTACACAGGAACTCAAGGAGAGGTTGCTCATTCTAGCAATGGATGAGTATCCTGATTTGGTTAAGTTTGTAAACTCGCCTGCGAATTTACATATCTCAACCATACATGGTGTTATGGATTTATTTCTCAAACGCTATGGTTTAACTATTGGCTTGGATCCTAACTATCAACTTATTTCTGACAGTGAGGCACTGACTTTCACTAAGAAGTTCGTAAAGAATAAATTTTTGGCGGACGAGCGATTTCAAAACCTTCTGGAGGTCTTCGAGTTTAATGCCATAGTCGGGCTTTTTAGAAACTATTATAGAGTTAAAATGGAATCGCCAGACAGTAGAATGTGTTGTTTGGATGATTATAAAAGTCTATTAAAGTTGCGACTTGAGTTAGTAGGGAATTCATTATCAGCATATCTAGACCGATTGCGACCAGAAATACCCAATGACAAGTGGAATTCCTTTGTCGAAGGACTCGAATTTTTAGAAGGAATGCTTCTCAAGTCGGCAGATATGAGTGACATAGATGGAGCTATTAAAGCTCTGAAGAAGCCTCGAAAGAACCCAAAGTCGGATTCAGCAAATTTACAAGCTCTTTCAGACGAGTATCAAAATAACTTTAAAGATGGACTATTTAAAGAGTTGAACGGTACCGAGTATCAAAAAGAATTTTGGGACGAGTCCCTAGAAGTGTTTTCACTCTTCGAAGATATTAGCGCTGAATTCTTGGACGCTTTTCTAGTTGAAAAGGTTCAAAAGGGAATTCTTGAAATTCAAGATCTTGAGTTACTTTCCTTTAAAATACTAAGTCAGTATCCTGAATGTGGAGAGGGGTTTGCCAGTGAGTGGGATTACTTTTTAATTGATGAGTATCAAGATACCAGCCCTTTTCAAGTGAAGCTCTTATCTCACCTTATTTCAGACAAGCCGACCTATACCGTAGGTGACCCTCAGCAAAGTATATATTTGTTTCGAGGGGCGCGGTCCAATGTCTTTTTCAACCGAAAAGACGTCAATGATTCCATAGGGGGGAGTTACGAGTATAAAGCTGTAAATCGCCGATCTGAACCCGAAACCTTAATGTTTATAAATGATATATTTACGAACCTTGGTGACCAGTTTAACCCTATGGATCCGTTTTTCGAAGAGGGTGTACCTGTATCTTTTGATTCTAAAAAAGTGGTGGGAAGTATAAGTCACCTACCGGAGCTAAGTGAAGAAAACTCGGATTTGCCCACAGAAGACGTTTCTATGATAAATAGAAATCGAGAGGTTCATCATATCATTGGCCAGATTCTAGAACTGCTCGAAGAGAATCCGGAGACCGCTTTAGATCGAATTGCCATACTCACTCGAAAGAATTCGACACTAGAGAGATTCGCTCGAGAATTGAGTCGCTATAACTTTCCTATTCATGTCCATAGTTCGACCGGATTTTCAAAGCGCCGCGAAGTATTGGATGTTTTATGTATCTTGAAGTTTCTGGTGAATCCAAATGACAATAAAAACTTTGTAGCATTGTGCAGATCACCTTGGTTCAGAGTGAGCGATTCAGAGTTAGTTAATATTTGCACTCATGAAAATGAGTTGAGTCATTATCAGAATGCTCGAGAAAATCATGCATCCATTAACCAAATAAAGTGGCTCGAGCAAATGATTCAGTTGACCAAAGATCAAGGTGCAATTCAAGCTCTAGAACAAGCCATAGTATCGAGTTGTCTTTTGGATACCCATAGAATCCTTGATCCAACTGGTCGACGTGAAGCGAATATCTGGAAGTTCATTTCAATACTCAACCAAGAAGAAAAGCAGGCGGGATTTAACCTCGTTCATTTTGCGACAAACTTGGCCAGTGAAATAAGTATCGAGGAATCTTCGGGAGAAGGTGACGCTGTTGCGGTGGTAGAGCCCAATAGAATCAATTTAATGACTGTTCATAGTTCAAAGGGATTAGAGTTTGATCACGTTTTTATTCCTGAAATAGGGGGAGCTCTACGCAAGACAACTAAAGAAGACTTTACTTTTAATGAGGATCAAGAACTCATTTCTTTTAGAGTTCCTTTTGGGGATGATGGCAAGTTTACTGCCAGTCTCAATGAAAAGGTATGGATTAAGAATATTAATGTGCAAGAGCAGTTGGAGTCTCAGAGAGTGTTTTACGTAGCGTGTTCTCGAGCAGTGAAGTCGATTCACTTAAGTTGGCTTGGAGACTTTAAAGACGATTCTTGGGGTAGCTATTTAGGTAGCTTTATGGAAAACGGAGACCGTGAAAAATACAGGGTACAGCTTTATAAAGAACCATTAAGGGCCGGAGAGTTTAAGAGTAAAGCTACGAGGTCTAAGGAATTTTACTATAGATCAGTTAAAGCCTCTCGTAATAGTGAGAGTCAGTTTGCTGTGAGTGAACTCGTTGACAAAACTGATTTCGTATCAAAATTAAATTTGAATTCTAGAGTAAGTCTATTTGAAAAAGCTGTTGAGGGTACGGCACTCCATGGGCACCTTGAATCTTTGAAGTATGATTCAGATTACCGCAGTGAAGATTCAAAAATAGACAAAGCTATTCAATGGTTAAAGTCTTTATCTGCACCACAAATCTCTAAGATCATTCAGTCGGGTCGGGTGGAGTGGGGCTTTATATTCAACTTTGAAGGTCGACATATTGAAGGGCAGATTGATCTTTTTGGTCGAGACGAACTAGGTCAAATGTGGGTTATTGATTATAAATCTGGGTCACTAAAGTACCGCGAAAAGGCGATAACACAGCTAAAAATTTATGCTTTAGCCCTTTATAGAAGTCAGCAATTAAATGCTGATGAGGCAGTTCTTTTGGGAGCTGTTTATCCCTTCGAAGAAGAGGTTTTTTGCTCAGAATCGCTGAGTTTACAAGAACTCGAAGAATGGTTTCGGCTGCAGCTTGAAACTCAAAAATCGGAGTAATATCCGTAGGTTCCAAGTTGAAACCAGGCGGAAAATTGCTAAAACTCTTCAATTTGAGGAGTGGCTCACGTTAAAGCTTCAACCCAAGGGCTTATCAAATTTAATACATTGGATCTAAGGGTAAAAATAGGCTTATCAACTCTAATATTTGGCTCAAAAATCATGGTACTTCCCTTGCAAAATTGCGGGTGTCTGAAAAATTTTTAAAGGAGATGTCCATGAGAGGCCAAATTTTGTCACTTTTAGTGGCTATGATGTTTATGTTTGTTGGATTCCAATCCAATGCAAATAGTGTTGATGAAATGCTCGCTGGATCTGAAGCTGACTCTATGCAGAACGTGCTAGCTTATATGCACGGCCAAATAGACCGAAAAGCAGCTGAACTAGGAAGCCAGCTTGTTTCAAACGATTGTCAATCTGCCGATTTTTCTGGCTGTGAAGCGAGTTTAATTGCAGAAGGTGTCGAGCCAACTAGCGCTGTTACTTATACAGTTCCTAACTCCGATGGCGCAACGATCACGGCGTCTTTGATAGAAGTAAGTGATGCTGTCATGATGATCGATCTATCTTTTTATACTAAAGGTCGTCAACCAACTATCTGTGGTCTTTCTGTTTCTATTGATGGTTCGCAGCCTACGGTTGCTGGAGTTCAAGGAAAATTGGTGGCGTTAACCCAGTCGGTTGCAGACTGCGTTCAAACAAACTATGCGGTTGATTTTAAGATGCCATCGAGAATGCCTGCTGCTAACTCAATGAGTGGAATTGAAATTACTCTGGCTGCAGTAAATGCAGTTGCTGGCATTGCGGTTTCAGCACTCATTGCTAGAACTTTTTGGGCGCTAATCGTTGGTGTTCATGGCCAATTCGTAAATACTAAAGGAAAAGGTCCTTGGTATAACTCAAAAGCTATGCCCCTTAAAGCTGTTAACCGAATTGGAAACTTTTTAGTGACAAAAATTCCTGGAAGGTATGCATATCCTGCGACCATCGGTTTGGTTATTTGGGCATCAATTAATGTATTTAATCCGTTTTTCTAAAACGGACTTTCGAGTTTACTCAAGGAAATGAAACGCTTTGAAACTCTTTAAACATTTATTATTACTTTGGATATTTCTTTACGGCTTTAGCGCTAGCGCTGAAGCCGTATCCCGTTGTGAAGTGCAGTTTGGTGTTTCCTATGTGGAACGGATGTCATTTGCTCAACGAGTATTTAGAAAAATCCCGGGTGTTAAGAATATTTCAGTAATTACCTCTAAGAAGTGGACCGAGGATCTGGTCTACAACGAAGAACTTTATAAAAAAATAAAACAAGAAATGATCACTGGAGATTTGGACTTTAGCGATTATGTTTCTGGTCCTCTACCTGTAGAGATTCTTTTGGCTGGATTAGATGTTGTCTCTTCTATGGAGAACAATGGTCTATCATCAATTGAAGAGTTATTAAAAAGTGGTGATCCGCATATTCGCAAAACGATCACCTCTCAATTACGAGATATTATGCAAACTCCTGGTTTGTCGCGGAGTAAAGGGCAGCGTTTTATCGAAACTCTGTATCTCTTTTCAAAACCTGAAGTCAGAAAAAATTGGTATATCTTTAGGAGATGGGAGTCTTTTAAGTTTAAAGCAGGACAACGCATTGAAAGAGAAGTAGCTCAAGGGAATTTTTCTAATATTTTTGAAAGACTAGGTATACTCGTTGAGGATTCTAATGTTGAGAAGTTTAGAGATTTAATTGCCAATAATAAAACAAAAATTAACTGGATGGTAACCATTGGCTTAACTTACGGGGTCTATCATTTAACTCAACACTATTTGGGTCTCGGTATGTTTGTGCCTATGGGGTATCCGAAGTTAGATTTATTCAATGCATTTAAGCTTAAGGCAGAAGATATATCTCTGGTCGATGCGGTCGGATTGGATGAAGTTCTTGAAAATCATATCGACTATCGAATTAATCCACGATTTATTCCTTGGGCCATCGTTCATGGTCTAGATCAGACTTACAATATAGTCAGGGACTTTGTAATCAAGGCTATGCTAACTTATCTTGCCTACATCATTATCAACAATTGGGATACGACCCATTTTTTACTTTCCTCACTTGTTTATTCCCAAGGTGAAATTGCGGAGATATACAATCAAAGTCTTGAAATTGTCGCTGCTCGAGAAGCTGAAATCGAGGGTATGATTGCCAGTTGTGATTTAAAGTTTGAAGATGGTTGCAGTGCTGAGATGGTTCAGCAGATTAAAGATCATGTGAATGGCAAAACTCTCGATCGTTTTAAGTTACCAGTTCAAGCTGTTAAGGACCTACTGGAACAAAATTAACCACCTTAGTACCCAGTGGACCCGTCACAGTAAACTTAGCATTTCTTTGTTCAATCGCAGACGTTGGAACATTAAAAGTCACTGAATAGGCAGAAGCCCACCTTGAATGGTAAGGGTAGATTTTATTGAGTTCAGTAATTCTCCTTCGGTCTCTTTTGGCTTTGCCTTCGTACCTCTGACCATTGGCCTCTAAGTAGATTTTCCAAATAGAATTCTTTTTATCCGTAAAATTGTCATCTTGCCTGTCTGGTGTGTAAAAGCTCATAAAAACTGAAGTTGAAGAAGATCGAAGTTGCTCGTTTTTTTCTCTTTCTGAAAGAAGCTTTGGCGTAGACCATTTATAGTAGTTGGCTTTTTCTTTTAAGATAGATTCACTTACGGTTGAATTTAGGAGTGTAGCTTTAAATGCGAATCGATTATAGAGGCCCTTGTTGATTTCATCACCTTCACTAAACTTCTTAATAGTATTTAAATGAACTTCGTATTCAGCTCGGTTTTCAGGAACCTGAGATCCACCACAAGCTCCCAATAAAATTAAAGTACAAAGTAGGCTTAGCGTCGTCTTCATTTTAACCTCGGAATTAAGAATTCTTTAAAGTCTTTGTAAACTTGCAAACGATCTAAATCGTTAAAAATTTCATGATAGCTGTCTTTGTAGATTATGAGTTTCTTTTCATCAGACTGAAGTTTATTAAAAAAGCGTTCAGTTTCAGGTCGACTTACTATCATATCTTCACCGGCGATTTGAAAAAACGCAGGTCGATTTACTTTTTGTATATTGGAGAAGACGTAATCGAAATTTTCGATCATTCCCAGGTATATGGGTGCCGATATTTTTTCGTGTCTCAAGATGTCTTTGCCGTATTCTGCTCGAACTTCAGGGTCGCGACTCAAGTTATCGGTGTCGATCTCATTGTGAAGAGTGACTTTAGGTGCAAACTTGCCCAGAATTTTAGACGCAATATCTTTAATCTTTGGCACTTCTACAGATATACCTAGTAGGGGTGAACTCAATAGTAAAGAATCAATAGGTGAATCTTTTTCGTCGATAAGGTAGCGAAGACTGATTAATCCGCCCATTGAGTGTCCCAGTAAAAAAACAGGGCCTTGCAGGAGTTTGATACTGTCGAGATGTTCTAAAAATAGTCGAAGATCGCGAATGTAATGTGAAAAGTCTGGAATAAATCCTCTTTGCCCCGGCGAGCGTCCATGTCCCTGTAAATCTAATGCATGAATGGAAACTCCCAGATCTTGGATACCGGTTGCAAATCTGTTGTAACAATCACTATGTTCTGCAAATCCGTGAACAAGGACCAAAGTTCCTAGCGGTTGGTCGTGGTCCCAGCTTTGGTAGAAAAGTGGCTTTTTGTGGGTGCCTTGAAAATGGCTTTCACTTCTTTTGTACATATATATATTGTCTGAGGTGGACTTTTTCCCGTCAAGGATTGTCGAATGGACCGGAGTAGAGATAAAATATACGAATGCTCAGAAGTTTAGCTCTACTTGTCATTCTAGGAATCAGTTTTGTGGCACCTCAGATCTCTCAGGCCCAAAATTCCCAAAACCCCTGGTCTATTGAGTATGGATTGATGATGGGGAGTTTTTTACCCGACCAGATCGATGGTGTTACCGAAATTCAACCCTTTTGGGGCGGGAGGTTTGGTTGGTCTACTGGGATGAGAAGTTCAATCGAACTTAGAGCATTAAATTCCACCGCAAAGGGAACAAAATATAATATTGGCTCGATCTCTTTTCGAAGTGAGCTTCCCTCAGAATTAATGGCTTTGATGGTTTATGGTGGCCTTGATGCTCACTATTATTCTATTTCAACCAACGAAGATTTTAATTCTACAGGCGGTGTTCATGTTGGCGCGGCTTTAACGACTCTGTTAGGTGATATTCTTTATTTCAGAACCGATATGAGATTCAATTTTAATCCTGGCGTTGGCCTTTTTATTGGTTTTGGTTTTGTCGTAAGAGAATTCTAAATACAATTACAAATCGAATGTATCGTAAAAGAGTCTTTGGATATCTGTGCGAGGGCTCAATAGTGTATCCATTGGTAGCCGATCAGATTTTTCTGGATAGTCCAAACTATAGTGAGTTCCTCTCGACTCTTTTCTGTGAAGAGCGGCTTGCACAGTTAGATCCGCGATCAATGCAAGGTTTCGAAGTTCTACCAAATCGGTATCCAGTCTAAAGTTTCTAAAGTGATGTTCGATTTCATGACGAATATATTTGAGTCTTATCTGAGCTCGGCTTAGGCGCTCGTTGGATCGAACAATGCCGACATAATTCCACATCAAGCGTCGAACTTCATCCCATAGATGGCCAATAAGCATTTTTTCATCTTCATCGGTAGTTTCGACTTCTCTCCACTTAGGGACGTTCTCAATTTTGATTTGATCAATTTGGTCCCAAGTCTCTTCGATATGTTTAGCTGCGAAGTCAGCAGTAACAAGGCATTCTAACAAAGAGTTACTCGCTAAACGGTTTGCCCCATGGAGGCCTGTTTGTGCATTTTCTCCAGCAGCATAAAGGTTTTTGATATCTGTTCGACCATATTCATCCACTAAAATTCCACCGCATTGATAGTGGGCAGCTGGAACCACTGGGATCGGTTGCTGAGTCATATCGTAGCCAAATTTTAAGCAGGTCTCATAAATCTGTGGAAACTTCTCTAAAATAAAGTCTTTGGATTTGTGAGTAATATCTAAGAAGACAGAATCATCTCCGGATTTTTTCATTTCAGCATCAATAGCTCTCGCTACGATATCTCTAGGAGCAAGTTCACCTTTAGGGTGGTAGTTAAATGCAAACTGCTGCCCTTTGCTATTAATGAGTTTTGCACCTTCACCTCGTACTGCTTCTGAAATTAGAAAAGTTCGAGCCATTGGATGGTAGAGGCAGGTTGGATGGAACTGGGTGAATTCTAAGTTAGCAATTCGAGCACCAGCTCGGTAGGCCATTGCAATTCCATCCCCAGTTGCTCCTGACCAATTCGATGTATAAAGATAGACTTTTCCAGATCCACCAGTTGCGAGCATAGTCGTTTTTGCATAGACCATGCTGACTTCGCCTGATTCTGAGTTGTAAATATGGCAGCCAACACATGACCTTGGTCCAGTATCCACTGGGTTTGCCTCGTGATTAAGCACCAAATCCAGCGCAAAAGTGTTTTCGAGCAAAGTTATGTTTTTATGTTCGAGAGCTTTTGAAAATAGAGCGGAATGAATAGCAGAGCCGGTCTGGTCTTGAACATGTAAGATCCGTCGTTTGCTATGCCCACCCTCGCGGTTAAGATCTAAGTTTTTGTCGTTCGTTGAGTCAGCTTTCCCAGTGGCTTTATTCTGAGCGTCAAATTTAACTCCCCACCTAACAAGGTCATCGATGCCTTCTGGGGCCGCTTCTATGATTCTTCGAACCACGTCTTCTCGGCAAAGCCCCGCTCCCGCGACCAAAGTGTCTTCGATGTGTTGGTCAAAACTATCCCCTTCGGAGATGACGGCCGCAATTCCACCTTGTGCCATGGATGTATTGGTTTTGTCGATACTGCTTTTAGATACGACTAAAACCTTCTTTTTATCTGCTACTTTTAGGGCGAAAGCCAGGCCAGCTAAGCCTGAGCCAATCACGAGAATGTCTGTCTGAATCACCGGAGTTTTATAGCTTCAAAGCTAATTATTGTCACGACTATTCAAAACGCAAAAAACCACCTCTCACGCTTAGGGATTTACCTAATAAAACGCATTAAATAGCTAGACTTTTGCGACTGGTCCTTGATCTCGTCGGGTACCTAAAATTAGAATATTAACGATGGTTTAGAGGGGATTTCTCGAAGATGAAAATACAGTGGCGAATCGTGATGATACCGACCGTAGCTTGTGCAATAGCGCTCGCGGTCGTGGGGTGGCGAACTGATCAAATAATCCTAAATGATAAAACTGAATTTTCTCTGGATGCTGTAGAGAAACAACTTAATCCGTTAAAGAGAGTTGTTGCTGAGAATATCTCCAGAAGTCTTGAGGTATTAATTACATCGGTCCGTTCCCGTGAAGAACAGAAAATTAATTCAACTTCACCTTCAGTTTACTTTGGCGATTTTCAAGCTGTTTCAGCTTTGGCAATTGGTGCGAGTAAAAAGTGGACGCCACAGTGGACAGAAAAGAAGGCAGAAACGCCTTCGATGAGCTGGCCAGTTGGTCAAATGGGAAGACTAACAAGAGACTTACCATTCGCGAAGGTCAAAGAGAACTTAGCTTATTGGTTTATGGCTAAAGACAATAGTGGTGAATTCGTAGCCATGATTGCAACTCGAGTAAAATTAAAAGTGGAAAAACAGGACGTAGAGGTTTCAAGCGATATTCCTACTACGGCACCCACCGAGCCAGTTGCTGATGCCACAAAAGTTGAAGTTAGAGAACTCATAGTCGTTGGTGTGTTTCGCGAAAATTGGGTGCAGAAATTTGTAAATGACTACCGTGGTAGTTACGAAGAAGTTGTGGTCTTTGATGAGCGGGGAGTGGCAACATCCCATACGACTCCCAGTCGAGTCGGAGAAAATTTAAAGGGCCAGGAGATTGTGGCGAGATCAATTCGCAATCGGTCGCTCAATGAAACCATGAGTTTTCGCCAAAAAAATGGAGACATGTTCTTTGGAATCGCCGACCAGATTCCAGCTTCTAACTTATATACAAGCATTAGTTTGCCTCGATCTTTTGTCTTTAGCCTTACGGATGTTTAC
>CAZFYV010000084.1:0-12505 GCA_964523195.1 uncultured Pseudobdellovibrionaceae bacterium | reverse complement strand
TGGAAAAGATCCAATTAAAGTAGATATTCGTCTAATCTCTGCAACAAACAGAGAGCTAGATGTTGAAGTTGTAAAAGGAACTTTCCGTGAGGACCTTTACTACAGAATCAACACAATTAGTGTTCAATCTCCTCCTTTGAGAAGAAGAAAAGAAGACATTCCTCTTTTAATCGAACACTTCCTTTCTAATGGAAACCACAGAATCTTAAATCGTGGACGTCAGATGTCTGAAGAGTCTATGAAGATTTTGATGAAATATGACTGGCCAGGAAATATTCGTGAGCTTCAAAACGTTTGCGAAAGACTACAAATCCTTGCTGATGGTCACACAATCATGCCTGGTGATCTTCCTGAGAACATCATCAATCCTGAGCACAAAGTTGTGATCGATGATTATGACCCAACTCTTACTCTTTATGAGCTAGAGAAGCGTTATATACTAAAAGCATTAAACTACTTTGATGGTAATAAAACTCAAGCGGCTAACGCTTTGGGAATCACTATCAAAACTCTTTATAATAAGCTTCATGAGTACGGCGAATTCGAAAAATACGCTGTTCACTCTAAGCCAGTAAAGTAATTTATTAAGTTCGCAACTTATTAAATGAAACACTTGTTACCGCTTGGTTAGTTTTACCCTAATCTTGATGGATAAAAGAAGCTTCTATTGCATTAAGAATTATAGGCGATCTCATTGAGGTCGCCTTTTTTATTTCTCGCCGATAGTCGAGGGTATTCTAAAACCCTCTCCATAGAACTCCTCACACAGCTCAAATAGAGGTAATATTAGTCGATGGGTAAGACGATTGATTTCAAGCATCTAAAAACTGCTAAGCAGAGTTATCTGCCTCATGGTTTTTTTGCCATTAAATGGGGTATTTATCTCATGATTACAGGTTTGGTTTCTGTTATCCACGGCATCTTTCCATTTTTATGGCCCTTTGTAGCTCCAAGGAATGTTTTAAAAGTCGCTCGAATGATTGAGCAGAGGGGTGAAGATCAGCTGATTGCTAGTATGGATGAAATGTCCTCAGAGTCTTCAAAAGTTGACCAAGAGGCTCCATGAGCTTTGTTGATGTTCGTTTCTGGATCGTGGTAATCGTTCTTTTACTTGTTTACCAGGTTATTGGTAAATCTAGAAGATCAATATTAGTTCTTAGTTTTTCATATTTCTTTTACGCAAGTTTTGACTTTAGATTTTTGTTTATCATATTACTTTCAACGATTGTAGATTACTTCTGTGGAATAAAAATGAGAGGTATAAGGGAACGCGCCTCTAAGAAATTTCTTTATCTTTCATTGTTTGTAAATCTTGGTCTTTTATTTTCGTTTAAATACCTGGGCCACATCGGACACAGAGTTAATCAATTTTTTGAGATCCAACTCCCGGTTTACTCCGGAATATTTGAATGGGTCCTCCCGATTGGAATCAGTTTTTATACTTTTCAAACTCTAAGTTATACATTTGATCGCTATCGTGGACAGATAGAAGCTTGTCGAGACTTTATTCAGTTTGCAAATTACGTTAGTTTCTTTCCTCAACTGTTGGCTGGCCCAATTGAGAGGGCTCGTCAACTCATTCCTCAGTTGAGCAGTTTCGAAAGCATTAAGAAAGAAAATGTTTTTTTGGCGCTACCCATAATTGTTTGGGGTATATTTAAAAAAGTATTTATCGCGGACAATATATATCCGGTTGTTAAAACGATATTCATTCAGCCTCAACTTAATATTTACGAGGTTGTTTTAGCCAGCTTTTTAGTGACCTTGGTGGTCTATTGTGACTTTTCAGCATACAGCGATATTGCTCGAGGTTTAGCTCGAATTATCGGTGTAGAGATCATGGAAAATTTTAAACCATTTATATTTTGCAAAAACATTAGTGAGTTTTGGACAAAGTGGCATTTGAGTCTGACCACATGGATTCGTGACTATGTGTTTTTTCCTTTCAGAAGATCAGCAATCGGAAGGAGGCTAGGAGCTTGGTCCCTAGGTATACCATTTTTCTTAGTTGGAATTTGGCACGGACCTGATGTGGAATGGTTATATTGGGGAGCCAGTGCTAGTTTACTGTTTGTACTGTCTAGAAGTTTAAGAACTTTTTCTCTTCAAGCTCCGATTCAACTCGCTTTACTTTGGGTAATGTATTGCCTTTTGGGCTTTTTCCATGAAATGAGATTTTTTGAAGTTAGTAAGTTAGCCAATGTAGACTATGCATCGGCAGGAGAATTGATCGGTATTTCACTTCGTCTTTTGCCTTTTGTTTTGCCGTTACTATTTTTTGAACAACAGATTAATCGAAGTTCAAGTCCGCATTGGTATGGAGGCTTTAGTTCACGAGTAAAGCTTTTGTTTTGGCCAGTCTGTTTATTTGGAATTTTATTTTTTCGTTCTGATGTAACATTAACCTTTGTCTATTTTGAGTTTTAGAGTATGCGAGCAGTTATTGGTGCTTTGATATTTTTAGTATTTAGTTTGCTTAACGTGGTTTTAGAAAGTTTCTATACTCGTAAGCCACTCAGTGTTTCTTATATAGATACTGAATATTTGTATGAAGGTTTAGAAGGCCAGTATTATGCAAAGGAAAATATGATTCTTACTGATTCGCTAGGATCTAGAGCCTTTTTGAGAAGAGGACAAAAGTATCGTGGTGCAATTCTTGGAGGTAGTACTACAGTAGCACAGGAAGTAAATCAGTCTGATCAAATCTCCTATAAAATTGCGGAAAAACTTGGTGACTTTCATGTAGAGAATCATTCACTTCAAAGTTATTTTTGTCAGAATATCGAAAACCGCTTAAGTCGGTTCATTGGTGATTATCAGTTTATTGCTATCTCTTCTCGCTGTCTTAGCTCTGAAGTCTATGAATTAGAACGAGGAGAACTTCAAAAGAGTAGTGTGGAGATGTCGCTAAAAAGTGTTCTGATAGCGGTATGGTCTAGAGTTCAATATAGATTTGAAAAGTTTCTGAACTCTGTCTCGGATTGGTCTGACTTATTCTATATGGATTATGTGGCACCGACTACTCAATCTGAGAAACGATTAGTGTCAAGGGGCCAGGTGCCAGATGTATTGCCAGAGCCTACCGAAAATATAAGTGACGTCCAGATGAGGTGGGTGAGAAATTTAGGTAAAGTGAAATTCGTAAGAGATGTAAAAGATTATTCGGAGTCTCGAGTTAAAGATATAAAAGGTGTCGCTAGATCGATGTTCAAAGTGGCAAAAAAGAAATCAAAGAATGTCTTTTATATAACTCGGACTGTAGCCTACTCTGAAAACGAGAATGAAGGTGTTAAAAAGAAATGGAAAGTTCTGGTAAGGTCGAGTGATGGCAGTGGGTTTCTAGACAATTATAGCTACGCTCATAGGATTCGGTTTGAAAATAAAATTGTTTCTGAGGTTGCTGAGTCAATGGGGGTACGGGTCATTGATTTGGATACCCATATGAAACATTATCTTGATAAGAGTGATCAATATTTCTTTGATCACGTGCATTTGACTGAAAAAGGTATTGATATAGCTTCTAAGTATATTGCTGACCAAATGGCAGAAAAATTGGAGTAAGTGTTTTGATTGGCCATGTAAAGGAAATAGAAACTCTATTTAGTGATTCAGGTCGAACTACCAAGCTCGAGTCGCCTACTATTCAATTCGGTTATGACGGAATAATGAAGCGAGCAGAGAATTTTTATCAAAAATTTATAGAATTGGGATTAGAGTCGGGACAAATCGTCATACTCTTAAGTCCTCAATCTCTGGATTACTTTTCTTTCCTCATAGCGGCTATGCGTTTAGAGCTCGTTCTTGCGCCAATTTACGAAAGAACTTCGAGTTTTGAACTAGACAAAATTATTGATGAATTACAGCCACGAGCCGTCTTTCATTTTGCCATCGAGAGGTGGAGTGTAAATCAGTCGTATCGTAATTTAGATTTAAAAGGGAAAAAAGGTGGAATTATTTTAATGACTTCAGGTTCCACTGGTAGCTCAAAGTATGTTTTCCAGTCTCAAGATAGTTTAGTATTAAATGCAAAAATAGCCGCTAGTTATCAGCAAATTAACAAAGAATCCTATTGTTATTCTTTCTTAAGCTTGAGTCATACTGGTGGCATCAATATGCAATTTATACCTTCACTTGTTTCCGGTGCGAGAGTTTTTTTAGATGGATCGTTTAGTCCGTCATCATTTGTTAAGCGTTGGAACGAGGGCGTTACCCACAGTATTTTGGTGCCGTCTCATTACCGACAAATGAAACGTAGACCGGGGGTTTTTCAACAATTAGTGAGTCCTCGAAGCTCTTGTATTCTCACGGGTTCCGAACCAGTACCAAATGAATTCTATAAAGATATGAAAGAGTGCGGTGTAAGACCTTTGGCCGTATATGGTTTAACTGAAGTTGGTCCGTTTATTTGTGTAAATGAAAATGAAGTAGATATTCCTGAGGGGATGACTTCCGTTCTAGGTGAGTTTCATGATGGATATAAGGGCAAAATTGTAGGGGAGAAGATTTTTGTCAATGGTGAGGGAATAAACTATAACCTAGATTTAAAGAGTTCAACAATTGAAAGATTATCAGAAAATTTCTATGAAACCGGTGACTATGGTTTTCAAAGTGGAGCCCTGTTCTTTTACAAGGGACGAGGTAGGGATGAAATTAACTTGGGCGGATTTAAGTTTTCGTTGAGTGAGGTAAGGCAAGAGCTATTGAGAATTGATCAAATTCAGGATGCTCTAGTTTATAGTCAGAGTCACGATATATACGGAGAAGTTCCAGTTGCTGAAGTTACTTTAAATGAAAATATCGAAGTTAGTGCCATTAAGTCCCTATTAAAACAGAGGTTAAATTCACTAAAGGTTCCTCGTAAAATCCACTTCGTCGATTCGTTTGACAAAACGTCTATTGATAAGTCCTTTAAAAAAGAAAAATAGTGAGTACTAAAAGTTGATCTTCTTTAATGTTGATCTAAGTTTTTCAGTGTCGACTTTGTTGAATAATAGTTGTTCGTATGCTCTTCGGTCTAACCCGTGCCCGTATCCTTGCATATAAATAAAATTGAGGTTCTTTTTTTTCCAAACCTGTCGATTCAAAAAGTCCATCGCCATGACTTGATATGCCGGAGTTTGATTGTCATTAGTGGCTACTAGAATGGAAATTGGTATGCTGGCTGCTTCAATAATTTTTGCGGCCGTTGGGTAGTTAAGCTCGTCACGTTGGTACTCAGTAGAAGTAATCTGTTGAGTGATTATATTTGAGTAGTTCCCGGCCAAAAACTCGTCTCTTGAGATTTGTCCATCTTTGTTGAGATCAATACGAGAAACCTGTTGCTTTAAAATTTGTGCATTTTGATTTGGAGCAGAGTACTCCTTGCTGTCGACCAACCCATTCTTATCCTGGTCGACTCGATCAAAATACAATTTAAGAGCTCGGTAGGTTGTTTGTTCTAAAACTAAAGTTGATTGTCGTTCATTATGTAGGCCTGCTAACACCATACCATCGATTTTTAGGCCTGTAACATAGGCAAAGAGAGCTACTTGAGTTCCCTCGCTGTGACCGAAGCCATAAACTTTTTTAGCTTTGAATTTCTTACGTGTATATTCGCTAATCGCCTTAAAGTCTTTGACTAGAGTTGTTAGTGGATTTTTCTCGAAAGCTTTATACTCCAAAGAACTCATATAGGATTGATCAGCTTGAATTTTTAACAAAGTTTCATAGGCTCTCTTGTGATATCGAATAACCCCATACCCTATTGAGTTTAGTACTGAAGCAATTTGCTTGTAGACAAGATTACTAGATCCTTTAGGAAGAGTCATTGAGCTCAAGTTGCCATCGGCATCCATTGGCCCAGAACCGTGTGCGATTACAAAAAACTCTTTTGGCTTTGAGTTCTTGGGAAGATCGACAAAAACAGTTAAGGGGAAGCCGTCAAAGGACTTCACTTTTGTGGCGGAAGCTTGCCAGGTAAAAGCCTGACTCACTAAGAATACAAATAATATGGCTAGTCCTTTTACTTGCAACTTATTTATACCTTTCACCTGCTCGAATTGCCACTTTGAGTTTAGGGTCATTTGGTAAAATACAATTGTAGTAAGGAGTATATGCGCAATTCGGGTGATAGGCCTGGTTAAAATCGACAGTGACATACTTCATTTTATCAATTTCCGGATGGCTAAAGTTTAAGTACCTTCCACCTTTATAAGTTGTTTTACCATTTGTTTTATCTCTAAAAACGAGCATTAAACCTCTTGTCGGTTTTTCAGGAGGGTCCCATGTATAGACTGGCATTTCTACGTCTTGTTTATTCCATTTAAATTTTAAATTACCGTAAGAGTATAAAACCTTTTCTCTTTCAGCTGAGGTATCAAAAGTTTTCTTTTCTTTTTTGTTATTTCTAATAATCTCTGCTCTTACAATGGCATTCTTATTAAATTTAAAGAAACTGAGCTCCTTTTTAATAACACTTTTGTCTCTTTCTGGGTTTTTAAGATAAACAGTGTATTCGTCTGTTGATTTGAATCCAGCCATTTGAAAACCCATTGGAGTCACCCAGTTGGTTTTCTCCAAAATATTGAACGGCTTGAAAAAGTCTCCACAAACTTTGCATTGAACTATCAATCGTTCTTTTCGGGCTTGGACTTTAATGATCCAGTCTTTAGCATCTCCCTTTTTAAATTTTATATCGTCGATCGAATCAAACTTAGAGAGAGAGATTTCTTGGCCGTCTTTAAAACGCAGAGACTGAATGGCATTATAAAAATACGAAGGACGATTCTCAGCGTACCAGAGTCTTCTTTCGACGAGATCATTGTAAGCTGTCTTGTCGTAGTAAGGAGGTGGTAAAAACTTGCAATCCTCACAATCAAGAAGATCGATCATCATTTGAGCATAAACTGCTTTGACGTAAACTGCCGGCGATTTATCCGAGAAATTACCAGGTTCAGAGTTCAGTATTGTAGTTCCAATTCCTACAAGATGGCCTTTGGAATTAAATAATCCCGATCCACTCATTCCGAAAATCATATCGGTGTTCGTTAACAAAGGATCACGTTCCTCTCTTAGAGTGAGCGTTTCAGATACTTTTTGCGGGAGTTTATTTTTACAGAAAGGCTCAAGGACCCATGTTTCTGGTAAAGCTTCGGAGACATTGTTTGAAAACCCACAAAACGATTTTCGATAGGGGTTCGAGTCCACAATATGACCGAGGGTTAAACGTTTTGATCCCCAGGGAGAAGTATATTTATTAAAATGGGGGTCTCGAAAAAGCACGTAAGGAAAACCAATGCCAGAAACAATCTCACCATCTAAGTTTGAATACATGGCAATTTTAGCTGTCGGTCCTTTGTAATTTGGAATTTTGAAAATGGAGATGTCGTGAGGCAAGTCGTGATTAGAGTATTTGGTAGCATCAAGTTTATATTTCTTTATTTTTCCATTACGTAAAAATTTAGCATGAAAAGGGACATCGTCTTTCCCGCCCGTACAATGCTTTGCGGTTACAAAAAAACCATTTTTTAAAATAACACCTGCACAGTGGGCAGTTCTTGTGATTTCACATTTATCAACATTTAAACAAGATTGGATCTCTTCACAAAACTCTTTGTTCCAAACAGCTTCTTCTTTCAGTGTGCAGCTTCTAAGTTTCGCAGCTTTTGCTTCTTTTTTTGTGTAACTCTTTTTGGTCGTGTAGCTGAAAGCTCCAATGGTCTCCCAAGGTCCTTTGAGCTGATCTCTTTTGAGATTAAACCGACGTAAAGTCTTTGGAGGTATATTTTTTAAGCTGAAGAAGCCTTCATTACTGGTGAGCTTAAAGGTTTTCGCTTCATGAGTTTGAGTGATGTCTTTTTGACATGAACCTAACAATAATGAGAGTCCGACGACGATTGTTAATGATAGGATTCGAACGGTTTGTGTCATACTTTTCAGAACCTTTGTTTTTTTATTTTATTACTCTGACGCATTACTTTCTCAATTGCTCTAAACATATTAACTGATAGTTAAATTGCAAGGATTTACCTAAAGGGAGGATTGATGAAATATCTACTGGTAACGCTTCTTGCGACTTTTTCGCTAAATGCTCATGCGGGCTGGCTTGTAGACTGTAACCTAGCTACGGCATCTATTGGCGGATCAATGAATCAAAGCATCAAATTTATGGACCAAGATGGCGGAAAGACCATGGTCAACGTAATGTCTTCTAATTTTGATATGAATACTGGGGATCGCACGAAGATTGAAATCGAACAGCCTGGATACGACTGTAGTATGGCTATGACGCGCTCACTTCCTCCGCAGTTAATTTCTGGTTCTTGTGAAAGAACGTTGAATGGTGTGACTATGCACATTGATATTGAGCCTGCTCAGAACGAGTTCTACTCAATAAATATGTATATGTCTCAAATGCCGGCTCCAATGCCAGCAATGCCTGCGCTTGAATACACGTGCACAGTATCTGAGCTTGTAGTTCAGCCTATGTAACAATAATTTTTCATATTAGAGACCTGCTGGGTCTCTTGGCTTTTCAGGGCTTAAAAGCTTTGAATGGGCAAAAAAAAAGAGCCTGAATCAGGCTCTTTTTTTATATCCAGTTTAGGAAAGGCTAATTAAAAATAGCCTCCCTCATCGTCGTCCATGTCGTCGTCTTCGAGGTCGTCGAACGAGTCAGATTCTGGATCGTCGAAGAGATCGTCGTCCATGTCGTCTTCACTTGGGTCATCAAAATCTGAACTTGGTCCAGAATCCATTGAAGAAGCCTCTGCAGGCGCTGAATTGCTCTCCATTGATTCTTCTGACTCTGACGCTTCTGACTCTGTTGATCTGAAGTCGTCGTCTGCCTTAAAGGGATTGCTAACGACGGGTGTCTCGTTTGTGTCCTGCGTAATCTCCTCGATTGAGGGGACTGTAGGTTTTGAGGCTGCTGGTTTAGCGGCTGTTTCGGTAGCTGCTGCGACTGCTGTGTCAGCTGGCTTACTTTCTGCCTTTTTGGGAGCTGATTTTTTTTTGGTCGCCGCTTTTTTAGTGGTCTTCTTTTTAGCTGCTTTTTTAGTTGTTTTTTTCTTTGCAGCTTTTTTAGTCGCCTTCTTCTTGGTTGTTTTTTTCTTGGCGGCCTTTTTCTTAGTTGTTTTCTTTTTAGCTGCTTTTTTGGTGGTCTTTTTCTTTACCTTCTTTTTAGCGGCCTTTTTCTTGGTAGTCTTCTTTTTTACCTTCTTTTTGGTAGCTTTCTTTTTAGTCGTTTTTTTCTTAGCGGCCTTTCGAGTGGTCTTCTTTTTAGCTGCCTTCTTTTTAGTAGTTTTCTTCTTCACCTTTTTTTTGGCTGCTTTTTTAGTTGTTTTTTTCTTCGCAGCTTTTTTGGTGGTTTTCTTTTTAGCTGCTTTTCTAGTTGTTTTTTTCTTAGCAGCTTTCTTAGTAGTTTTCTTTTTCTTAGCCATTCAAAATCTCCGTCCAAAAATCATCAAAACGACAACTCCCTCAATGTAACTCATTGAGGGAGCGTTTCAAGTTATTTTCGGTCGGGTAGAGTCTATTATTTAGAGAATTTCTTCGAGAACTCTAGCCACTTCATCCGGCATTGAAAGTGATGTAAAAAAGCCACCTTGAAAGTCACCTTTTTCTGGAAGAACCGTAAAGTACCCAAGAGTCTTTGAGCGGTCTTTGTTTCTAATTGGATAGGTGAGTCTAATAAAAGGATTAAACGGTGTGGTAACGTAGATACCCACAATATTTGCACCTAAGTATAGATAACCTTGAACTTCATCTTCCTCGTGAACCTGAAGAGCTAAGACAGGTAGTTCACCGCCCGGAATCATTGGGAGGGGATCTCCATTTGGAAGCTTAGCAGGTTCAATAAAATCGATACCTTTAAGAGCAACGTCGAGTGGCAAATGAACTGACATTACAAAGCCACCATTGTTCAGTGAATCAAAAGTAACTTTTGCTCCCTCGATTTGTGGAATCGGAATTTCAGCATAGACATCCAGGAGCACTGGGTTAGCAGGCATTGGAAGTCTCAAAATTAGCATTTTGTTGTCTTTGTCCAATTCAATAACGGAGGTCTTATCAAAGGCTCCACCATTGATTTCACCATCAATGACTAGGTCATCTGGAATCTTGCTGGAGTTGTTATCACCTCCACCATTATTTCCACCGTTGTTTCCACCCCCAGGACCAGTTGACGTACAATTATTTCCTTGGGCGCATGAGTCTATTTTCGGTTGTAATCCTTCACCACAACCAGCGATAACTAAACTGAAGATCGCTAGTGTGATCCATTTCATTGCATTCATGACGTCCCCCTAAACATTTTCTGTCATACATAGTTTGAATCGGACTGATTATTCACCCACTTTAGCCTAAGTTATTGAAATTATTGGTAATTATTTAGACACTTTAGTGAACAATTGCAGCACTTGCCGTGAAAACAATTTTGTTCGGTGGAAAGATTGATGAGTTGAAGATTCTTTTTCCAGTACTATGGTCGGGGCTTCTAAGCTTATGAAATTTTTTTTCTTTCGAGATTGTCGAAGTTGAGATCATCTTTAGTGATTGTCTGAAATGTAATCAAAAAGGCAAAAAAAAAGAACTCGGGATAAACCCGAGTTCCTAAAGTTTGCTGTCGTACTTGGATGACTATCCAATTAATTGTAATGCTAGAGCAGATTTCTGATTAGCTTGAGCTAGAGTTGCAGTACTGGCTTGAAGCATGATGTTGTTTCTCGTCAATTCTGCAGAAGCGTTAGCTACATCAGTGTCTCTGATTCGAGCGTTAGCTGCTGACATGTTTTCTTCAGCGATTGCTAAGTTGTTAACTGTCGATTGCAATCTGTTTTGAAGAGCACCAAAGTTTGAACGCATTTCGTTTACAGATTCTTGAGCAGAGTCGAGAACTGCAAGTGCATCCTGACCACCTTCTTTAGAAGAGAAGTCTAGTCCTGCTAATCCGAGTGCATCCAAAGTAGCTACGTTCTCGGCAGCGTCGAAAGAAATTCTATCTTCAAAAGAATCGTTGAAAACACCAACTTGGTAATCAAATACTGGAGTTGATCCATCTAGTAACTTCGTTTTTCCCCAAGTCGTCACACCAGCGATACGATCAAGTTCGTTTTTAAGCTGCTGAACTTCTTTATCAACGAAAGATCTTTCAGTATCACTGATTGTATCTGAAGCTGATTGGATCGCTAGCTCTCTTAATCTGATAATGATGTTTCCAGTTTCGTTCAATCCACCTTCAGCAGTTTGAACCATTGAAATACCATCGTTCGCATTTCTGCGTGCTTGTCTAGCTGATCTGATTTGAGCCTTGAAATTCTCTGAAATCGCAAGACCTGCGGCATCGTCTTTGTTAATTCTACTACCACTTGCTAACTTAGCTAATGAATTGTTGATATTGAGCTGTGATTTGTTTAAGTTTCTTTGTGCATTCACAGACGCAATATTTGTACTGATTCTCATTCCCATTTTTTATCCTCCAAAAAATTTCATAGTCATCCTCCTCCTTGTATCTTTCCTCTTAAAGTTTTCTCTTTATGAGGTCGGCGTCCTTTGCCTGGTGGTTTTTTTGTACTTAATTGAGCAATTTTCTATTGCTCTATTTTCCTTGTACTTAATTCATCCCTGATAACCCCCTTTCTGCTCCAACTATCTTTTGCGTCTGTGGAGCTCCCAAGTTAGTGGGACGACATTAATGCTTTGTACAAATACTTTTTCGGGCTAGGTATAGGATTCTTGACAGGACACCAGTCCGGTTCGAGGCCTTAATACTGGAAAAGCGACGATTGGCTAGTCTGGAAAATTAAGAAAAACAGCAAAATGTCTGGCCTATGGTTTTGAAAGTAAAACCATGGTCTAAGTCAAAGTTTTCAAGTCTTACACAACATTAATATTAGAAAAAACGCAGATTAGAGTCATAAAACTGGCGTAATTTAGCCGCGATTCTAAATGTCTTTATGCTCTTCAAAGAAGTTTTGAGAGGATTCATAAACCCATTGTGGATTATCTTCCATGATGTGATGTCCGGCTTCTTTTTGTTCCAAATAGCGCGCATTTTTTAGAACATCTTTGAGTTCATCCATGATCTTTTGGGACACAATTTCATCTTTTTTTCCGTACAAAAGCAGGACTCGGGAACTGATCGTATTCAATTCATTTGGGAGTCGTTCATCTCTAATGAGTTCTGTAGCTTTTAAAAAAGTTTGGATACTTTTCTTTTTGTCTAAGAATGGTTCTAAATACCGTTCAACGCTTTCATTATTTACCAAAGTCTGGTTTGCGACCACTTTCGAATAGATCATCTTCATTGTCGATTTATTTAGGCTCCAAGTGAGCCACTTAGAGGCTTTGTGCATTTGAGAGAATTTAAATGGAATCAGACTTTTATTGGTTGCAGGTGATAGAGCGACTACATCCAAAAAACGATCAGGTGACTTTTTTGCCATCCAAAGGGCTAGGGCGCCTCCCATGGAGCTTCCGATGAGTTTTGCCTGGTGAATCCCAATTTGGGTTAAGAACTTTTCAAGTC
>CAZFYV010000083.1:0-12541 GCA_964523195.1 uncultured Pseudobdellovibrionaceae bacterium | reverse complement strand
ACCAGCTTCGGTAGAAAGGGCAAGTAGATCGATAAAGAATGGCAAATCAACAATCACAGAGTTGTAGCGCTGTTTCTTGGCAGCACTGGCGAACAACCCAGGCAGCATAAAACCGACAGGAGCCATCAAAAGAGGAAAGAACACGGGGTATCCTAAAGACAGTGCGAATTTGAGAATAACCAGAACGATGGGAAGCATAATTCCCCATAGGACTTGCAGCCCGATATACTCATCGACGTTGAGAATTCTTTCGAAGCCAGCGGTAAGGATTCGATATTCAACTTTCTTACGATACTTTTCGCTTTTAACTCTTCTAGCGTGTTGAAGAGTGAATTGGTGAACGAGTGGACGACTAAACTCTATAAGTCCATTGTCAGATTTTTCAGGTTCATCACCTGTTGCCCATTGAAGTTGGCTATCGCCATCGTTTGCAAATACAGTGAGCATAAACGAATAGAGACTTAAACCGGTCAGTATTAGACCCGCGTAAAGTAGAATGTCATTGCTCATAAAATCCCCATCAAAATGTCGATTCTGTTTCCATGAAGAAACAATCGACGCACCCATCGTTCATATATATGCTTTTAAAAAAAACACTTCTTCATAAGGAAATATCGGAAATCCTTAATAAAAACCTGAATATAGAGCGACTCTCTCAAAATGAGACCAATCCAAAAGAAGGGAGATAAGTGTTTGAAATAATTTGGTAAATTTAAAAAATGTGAGTTTACTAGCGACCTGGACTTTGGACGTAAAAAGATTAGCCGTTAATTTTACACTGTCTAGTTTTGTAACTATGAAAGTGTATCTGTATTAGACATCTCTTTAAGATTTGCAAAAAGCTTTATATTTTTAGTTATTTATGTTCTAAGTCAGCTATGAGGAAACTGATTTTAGTGTCTCGTTCACCTAGACGCCGAGAACTCCTTAAAAAGGCTGGATTTACCCTCGATGTTCGTCCAGTTGAGACTTCTGAGGTTATTGATTCAACCCTTCCAATTGAAAAAGCTATCGAGAAAGTGGCCCAAGAAAAAGTGACTGCTTTCCTTGATTCAAGCACTGTGTTTGGTGACTTGAAATTTCATTGCTTGGGAGCTGACACAGTCGTGGTCGATGACAATAAAATTCTTGGAAAACCAAAAAATGACCAAGATGCCTTTGACACCTTAAAGCAGTTGTCGGGCGGAAGTCATAAGGTGATTACTGGTTACTCCATTTTTTCTTTTCCAGAAAACTCTTGGAAAAATGGAAGTGTTACAACTGAAGTATTTTTTAAAAGCCTAAGTGATTCTGAGATTAATGATTATATCAAAACAGGTGAACCCTTTGATAAAGCTGGCGCTTATGGCATTCAAGGGCAGGCAGGACAATTTGTTGATAAATATGAGGGTAGCTATGACAACGTAGTTGGTCTACCTGTCGATCAAATTTCAAGTATACTTAAGCAAATAGATGGGTAGTGAATAGTGAACTCCTCCGAAAAACTAGAAGCTGTAAATCAAAGAATAAGAGAAGCCTGTGAACGGTCAAGTCGCTCGTTCGATGAAGTTACTTTAGTGGGAGTTTCAAAGAAGAAAACAGCAGCTGACATCAATGAATTGCATTCACCGGGACTCATTAATTTTGCGGAAAATTACCTTCAAGAAGCGCTAGAAAAAATACCTTCAATACCCAGATCTTCGATGACTTATCATTTTATAGGTCATTTACAGTCAAATAAGGCAAAAGCTGTAGTAGAGAATTTTGATCTCATTCACTCAGTGGATCGAATAAAATTGGCCAGGACTATTAATCAACGAGCTTCTGAAATTGGTAAAATATCAAATATTTTAATTCAGGTGAATATTGCAGCAGAAGAATCCAAATCTGGTTTTGCTCCTTCGGAAATTCTTGCGCAGATTGAAGAGCTGAATTCTTTAGAGAATTTAAGTCTTTGCGGGCTAATGAGTTTTCCTCCATTGGAAGAACCTGGAAAAAGTAGAGAGTATTTTAAAAAGAGTAAAAGTCTTTTTGAAGAAATTAAGGTAAAACTAAAATCGAGCCGGAAAGAGGTTTTTAATACCCTTTCCATGGGGACCACCTCTGATTTCGAAGTCGCTATTGAAGAGGGGTCAACAATGGTTCGAGTCGGTACCGCACTTTTTGGTGAGAGAAGTTAGGAGAGAGCATGTCCTTAAAAGGTAGGAAAGTTGGATTTTTAGGAACTGGAAACATGGGACAAGCGATTATTAAATCTTTGATTTCGACCGGAACAGTTGAAGCAGATCATATTTATGGTGCCAATCGTACTCCAAAGAAATTAAATCGACTCGTTGAGATGACTGGCATTAACGCTGTTTCTAACAACGAGGAACTTTTTGATGAGTGCGATATTATCGTTATTGGAGTGAAGCCTCAGGATTTCAAAGCGACAGTGGAGAATCTTCAATCTTTTGTGATGGATCATCATATTATTATTAGCCTTGCAGCTGGAATTAGAATCGACGATATCAAGAGGCTTCTACCTCAGGGGAAAATCGTCCGAGCTATGCCTAATACGCCAATTCAGATTCAAAGAGCGGTGGTGGGAATATCGATGGATCGTGAGGCACAAGATGTTGCGTCGACTGTGGAGGAACTCTTTTCTTCACTTGGATATGTGGTTCCTGTTGAAGAAGGCGAAATGTTTGAAGCTCTAATGGTTGCATGTGGTAGCGGAACAGGGTTTGTCTATGAACTCATGCTCTATTTTCAGGAGTGGATTCAAGAGCATGGTTTCGAAAACGATGTGGCCAGAAAGATGGTTGTAGAAACTTTTCTAGGGGCTGCAGAATTGGCTAAGTTTGACTCGGAGATGGATATTGAAACTCTTCAGCAGAAGGTAACCTCTAAAAAAGGTGTTACTGCAGCTGGGCTAGAGTCTATGCGAGAAAATGAGCTTGAGAGAGGCTTAAGAATCAGCTTTGGAAAGGCCATTCTTCGAGACCGAGAACTAGGAAAGCTGCTTTAGTACTCATTTATATAACAAATGTCTTGTGCCCAATGGCGGATTCCAATACCCTCAAAATAGACTCAGCAAGGAGAGGGGAGTCCATGAAAATCGCACCTATCGACATTGCGCACAAAACTTTTCGTCGCAAATTTAATGGTCTAGATCCGCAAGATGTTTACAACTTTCTAAGGGATGTCGCTGACCAAATGGAAGAAATTGTCAGAGAACGAAATTCACTAAAAGAACAAGTTCGTGAAAAAGAATTATCTGTCATGGAATATCGTGAGCGTGATGAAACACTAAAGGCGACTATTCACACTGCGACTCGAATGTCTGAGCAAATCAAAGTCGATGCTGAGAAAGAAGCAGAACTTATTGTGAAAGATGCTCATCACAAATCTGATGTCATTACTCAAGATGCAAAAAATTCTTTGAAAAAAATCTATCAAGAGATCGCAGATTTGAAGAGATCTCGATTGCAGTTCGAAACTAATCTTAAAGCATTGATTCAAGCTCATCAGGCTATGCTTGATCAGGGTAAGATGTTCACTGGTGAAATTTCGGCAACTCCAAAACAAGATCCACTCCATAATAGTCCAACTCGTGATATGGATATGAAGTAAGAAACTAAAATCAATTGATGAATACAAAGCACTCTTATTAGAGTGCTTTTTTTTGACCTTGGATGATTGAGCTGTGTCTCATTTCAAGTCACTTGCCCTCTGAGAAGTTATTCATTCCCTTCTTATCTATCTTCAAATGTCAGTCGTGATTGGCTCTAAAAATAGAGATACTAAATACACGGGGGACATGGCATCGAGGGAAATAGCAAAATTGGGTCATTATCATTAAGGGGGGTAGTAAATCTTATCAAATTAAATTGCTCAAGCCTTAGAGTTCTCTTTCACCGGAATCAACTCTAAGGCTTTTTTTATTGATAGGCTTAGTTACCTTTAATTCGATCTTCGAGTAGATCTTCAGTTCTTTTAATGGGTTCTCCATCGTCACCATACCGAACATCTTCTCTTGTATCTTGTTTAAATATGTCTCGATCGATTTTTTCTTTTTTGATTCTAAATCGTTGTCGTGACTTCTTTTTGGGCTTTGAACGAAATCGTCTATTTGATTTTCCACCAAAGGTAAAGTTAACACCAAAAAGAAATGCGCTTCCTTCAGCATAGTTTTTACCATCAATGGTAAGGCCATAACCTAGGGCGATTGCTAAATCAGGTGTCAAATTCATGGAGCCCCAAAAAGTTAAATCCAGAACCTCAGGATCAGGAGAGTAGTAAATCAGGCTTGTTCCATTAACTCGATCGGTGACCACTGTTCTGTTAGTTGGCGTTGCTGAGAACTCATCTTCAACTAAGAGAGTAGAGCCTCGTAAGCCAAGGCCGGCCATAAATTTATTAAACGTAAATGCTCCACCTATTCCATAGAAAAAGTTCTTAGCTAACCCCTCATCAGGAATTCGTGCTCCAACATTCAAATACCCAATAAAATTTCCGAGTTTTTTGAAGGCATAGAGTTCAGGTAGCACAAAAGTAACACCGTCACTGGTAAGTGGATCTTGCCTGGTGCCGTCGACAGAATCTAATGTGAAGTGAACCTTCACATGAAGCATTAGTCTTACAGCTCTTTTCCAGAGAATATAATAGAGGCCGCCGCCAACACCATCGAAGTTAAAGTTAGTTTCAGTATCGGTACCTTGGGTAACAGCTATTCGGCCGAGATTTCCAAATCCATAAACAGCTAAAGAGGAGTTAAATGCGTATTTACCGTAGAGCTGAATTCCAAGTGCAGAGATCTCTTCTCCACCTGCAAGTTTCTCAAACTCACCTCCAAGATTTGTATAATTGGCATCCGATAAAAAATAATAACCCTGGGACCCAACTTGAAGTGACTTTGATTGCCACACTGGGCTTGGTGGAAGTGCGTCCTGGCCAAGAGTGAAACCGTACAAAGGAGATGCACTTATCAAAAAAGCGCAAAACACGATGATTTTTAGGCTAAGACATTTACTCATGGAATAAGTCTAACATAGCGCAATAAGGCGTCAATTAGCAAAAATACTTAAAAGCTCATTTGAAACAAACCCTCTAAAAAGGCATGATAGAGGGCCTGTGTCAGAGTTGGGCTTTTGAATGGATAAAAAATCAGATAAGTCTTCACTAATTATAATTTTTCTAACGGTTTTTATAGATCTCGTTGGCTTCGGAATTATAATTCCCTTGAGCCCCTTCTTAGCTCGCCAATTTTCTGCTTCACCTTTGGAAATTGGCATACTGATGTCCATTTTTTCTTTAATGCAGTTTTTGTTTTCTCCTTTTTGGGGAAGACTCAGTGATAAGTATGGACGTAGACCAATAATCTTAATGAGTTTAGTTGGTGCCGGGCTTTCTTATGTGGGATTTGCTTTTTCAAATAGTTTTTTACTTTTAGTTATCATGCGAGGATTCGCGGGTACCTTTAGTGCTACGATTTCTACCGCCAATGCATATATCGCCGATGTTACCGAAGGTAAGGATAGAGCTAAAGGCATGGGAATGATCGGGGCTGCTTTTGGCCTGGGATTTATCTGTGGACCACTTCTCGGTGCTGGCCTGGCGATCGTAGGCAAACAACTGGGTGCTGAGCCACCTTTTGGTCAATCTTTTGCTTCCCTCGGTGCTGCACTTTTATGTTTTCTGAATTTTGGATTTGCTTATGTGAAGCTTAAAGAGCCGAGGAGAAAATCGGAGATTGAAAAGAGCGCTAAAGAGAAGCGTTTTAAACTTATATTAAATCATTTCAAGCGACCTATGTTGGGGGCTTTAATGTTTACCTTTTTCCTTGCGAGTTTAAGTATGGCTCTCATGGAGGTAATGCTTTTTCCCTATGTGGAAGATCGATTTGAATGGGGAATAGAGAAAGCAAGTTTGGGTTTTGCCTACATCGGAGTCGTGATGGCTTTCGTGCAGGGTTATTTGATCCGGAAACTTTTAAATAAAACTTCTGAAAAGGCATTATTGAATATTGGTTTGATTCTTATGGGATTAAGTTTGGCAGCCATACCACTGTGTCCAAATATTTGGTGGTTAGCTGTTGTCATGACGGGTCTCGCCGTTGGCAATGGTTTGATGAGGCCTGCTCTGATGGGGTTAATTTCTCTAAATGCCAGTGATCATGAGCAAGGCGAGGTCTTGGGCGTTTCCCATAGTTTATCAGCCTTGGGTCGAATTATTGGTCCCGTCATCGGTGGATGGATGTACCAGTCGGTATCTATGGGGAGTCCTTTTGTGGGGTCTGGAATATTGTCCATTCTGGGTTTTATAGTGGTGTTAATTCTGGCTCAGAAGAGTGATTCAGAAGATCTGGTTACAGCAAAAAAATAGAAGCTAATCTAATTCTGCTGTGATGAAGCTTGTCATAAATACTTTCGATGTATTTTCATTGCTAATAACCCGCAAACTCGGTGAAATAGAGGCTCTTCAAGGAGGACGTTATCTCGTCAAAAGTCTTTATCAATCAAATTTCGACAGAAGTTCCCGAACATCAAATGCATCAGAAGTTTGTAGATTTTGTTCCTCAACTTCTAACAGATAAAAAGCAGCTAACTTTGTTCAAAAGACTTGCGCGAAAAGCTCAAATGGAAAAGCGATTCAGTGTTTTAGCACCTTCCGAAGATCCAAATTTATTGGACGATGAAGGTTTTTATAGATTAGGTCATTTTCCTTCTACAAAAAAGAGAATGGAGAAGTTCGAAAAGGAATCTATTAAATTAATGGGTGCAGCCCTAGAGCCCATTTTAAAATATCACAAACCAGAAGAGTTTACTCATATAGTTATTTCTTCATGTACTGGCTTTTTCGCTCCAGGGCCAGATTTAAATTTAGTTCATAATTTTGGTTTTTCACCGAATGTTCATAGATCAATTATCGGTTTCATGGGTTGTTATGCGGGTATAAATGCATTTAAATCGGCTTATCAAATAGTAAAAGCAGATCCCAATGCAAAAGTTCTGACTCTAAATTTAGAGCTGTGTAGTTTGCATTTACAAGAGAGTTCAGAGATAGAGGATATTCTCTCTTTCCTTCTATTCTCTGATGGGTGTGCTGCGAGTGTCGTGACGAGTGAAGAGCAGGGAATTGAGATTGAAGACTTTGCATGTGAAGTCTTTTCTGATGAGAAAGAGCTTATAACTTGGCATATTGGTGACCAAGGTTTTCTTATGCATTTAGATACTCAGGTACCAAACGCTTTGCAAAAAGGGATTTCTGGAATTCGAGAGAGCTTTTTTGATAAGCACAAAATAGCTGAAAAAGATCTATTTGCAATACACCCCGGTGGCAGAAGTATCTTGGATTCAGTTCAAAACTCTTTGGAGATTCCCGAAGAAAAAATGAATTACTCACGATCCGTACTTCGCAATTACGGAAATATGTCTTCACCGACTGTCGTATTTGTGCTTGCTGATATGCTTAAAGATGTTCAAAGTAAAGGACCGGGAATGGCCTTAGCGTTTGGCCCGGGTCTTACTGTTGAAACAATGATGTTTAACAAAAAACCAATGTAGCAAGAAACTTTGATGAATCTTCAATCTCGTAGTTATCAAAAAGAAATAATGGATCAATCTGACTATACCTACGAGGAATTCTCCGAGTGTCTTGATCAGATTAATGTCATCAATCGCTGGACCCAGGGTTATCAGCCGATCATTAGCCAATTAAACAGCTATTATAAAAGAGGTTTTTTTTCTGAAGGAAAGTTTTCGCTTTTAGATGTTGGTTCTGGGCTTGGGGATACCCTTAGAGAGATTGAGGCTTGGGCTAAAATTCGAAATCTGAGTGTTAAACTTACTGGTGTAGATTTGAACCCTTGGTGTGTGGATTTAGCTCGCCAAAAAACAAATTCTGAAAATATTGAATACATTCAGAGTAACGCGTTTGATTTAGATCCAGAAATCACTGGGAAATACGATTTTGTAGTAAACTCTCTTTTCACTCATCATTTAAACGATGAAGAAATTGTCGAGCTTCTAAAATGGATGACACGAACATCTGTGATGGGTTGGATGATAAATGATTTGCATCGACATCCGGTGCCTTACTACTTTATTAAGGGTGTAACAAGAGCTCTAGATGCTAATAGACTCATACAAAATGATGCTCCTTTGTCAGTTGCAAGATCATTTACTAAATCTGACTGGAAAAGTTTTATTAATCTATCGGGAATTGATTCTAGTAAAGTTGAGATCAAATGGCATTGGTCCTTCCGGCATTGTGTCCATTACAGCCATATCTTGTAGGTAACTTATGTTTGTAAATAAAGGCTTTAAAGATCATTACGATGTCGTCATTATTGGTGGCGGTTTGGCAGGTGGAATTTCCGCAATTCACCTGGCTAAGTCTGGTAAGCGAGTGGCTCTCCTTGAAAAAGAAAAAAAGCCTCATCATAAAGTATGTGGAGAGTATTTGAGTGAGGAAGGAGTGGCTTATTTAGATGAAGTGGGGTTTCCATTTGATCAGATTGCGTCTCCTTCGATATATAATTTTGAATTTCATTCTCAAAAAAGTTCGGTTGGTAACAGACTTCCCATGGTCGCTCGAGGTGTATCTCGAAAGCTCACAGATCAGTGGCTACTGGAGAAAGCCCACGATCTCGGAGTTGATGTTCTTTGTGGGCATAGGGTTTTAGGCTTTGAAAAGAACGACAGCATTTTTGAAGTCAGGACCACTGAGCAAAAATTCTACTCCGACGTGCTTTTTGTTGCTTCAGGAAAACATGATATTTCTACAGAGCCCAAACGAAAAGGTGTAGAAAATGATCTTGTTGGATTCAAAGTGCATTTAAAACTAGGAGAGGTGCAATCGAGTCAACTTCAAAACTCTATTGAGTTGTTTAGTTTTTCTGGTGGCTACGGCGGCCTTTCTCCGATTGAAGGTGGGTTGTTTAATTTTTGCTACCTTTTAGATGGTAAGACTATAAAATCTCAAGGACTAGCGAGCCAATGGCCTGCCCATAAAGAGTACTTATCTGGTCAACATCCTATCTTAGAAAAGAGATTTAATAATAGTGAAAGTCAGTTTGAAAAGCTCGTTGCCATTTCGAAGGTACCCTATGGTTTTCAACGAAGTTTAAATCTAGATGTTGAAATGGATGGCTTATTTTATTTAGGTGACCAGGCTGCAGTCATACCATCCTTTACTGGGGAGGGAATGACAATAGCTCTAACATCCGCACGAATGGCAGTTGATTTCGCTATCAACTATGATGACAAATCAATAGCGTCCAAAGAATACACAAAAAAGTTAAACGAAATGATCGGCTCAAGAATGAAGTTTGCGGTGCCAATTCATCGAATAATGAGAAGTTCATATTCGAATTTGGCAGCCTATGGTGTGAAATTGCTGCCCGGGGCGGTTCCACTATTGTTTAAAAAAACCAGGTGTCCACAGCCCTTTTTCTGGCGTAATTTCTATTGTTAATCGACGCTATTTGTAGATCATTTTTGTCAAATTTACAGAGCTAAATAGCTGAAATCTCATAACTTCTCTCTAAGGCTGGATTCAAAATTGCTGTTGTACGGGGCATGAAATCTCAATTTCTTGGACTTTTAGTTATAGGAATCATGGGTGCTGTTGGTTTTAAAGTGCTAGTCGACTTTAAAATGAGTAAGGGTGTGGATTTGCCTGGGACCGCCAATGTCTTAGAAGTCATCGATTCAGTTGAAAGTGTTGAGCACATCAATTCAGGTGAATTCAACCGAGTGTTGCAGCAGCACTGGATGCGTCCTACTGGGCAGTAGTTCTAGGTACTACTTTTAAACTTCGTAAATCAATTCGATAAATTTCGGGCATTCGAAAACCAATATAATTACTATTAATCAGGTAGGGATAGGTGAACGAGAACAATGGGATTGTATGTCTATCCTGAAGAAAGATCTTACTTGCTTGTTTATAGAGCTCAATTCTCTTTTCCGGATCGAATTCCTTTTCAGCTGATTCAATGAGTTGATCGTATTTCTTGTTGATCCATTTAGCTGTGTTTTGAGTTGACTGGCTGTGGTTAAACTCCATCAAGGAGTGTGGATCATTATAGTCAGGGCCAATGATGCTTAGATAAAATGGTAACTCATTCTTTTTAGTTCGTTCGTTGAATTGTTGCCATTCCAGCGGCCGAAGCCGAATGGCAACATTGAGTTTTGTCTGGAGTTGTTCTTGAATATATTCAGACAAAATTTTGTAGTTTTCAGAAGAGAAATAGTAAAAATCAATTTTTTGATTTTTGTAAAGTTCTGAAAAATCCGTATTAGATCTTTCGGGTCTCGTTGGTTTTTCTAGAGCAAAAAACTTCGAAGGTACTAAGTTCCACTCTGGATTTGAAAAGGGATAAACTTTAGATATTTGATTTCGATCGATTGCCCAATAGACGGCTTTGCGAAAGGCCTCAGGAAATTTATCGAGATGTTTTGGATCAAATTTCAAGCTAGCTGGAGATGTTCCTCTGACCAGATGAAACTCCTTCTTGCTTTTAAGTTCCTCGATATTCCTCACGGGAACATTGAAAGAAAAGTGAACTTGATTGCTTTTAAAAAGTCTTAATACCGTACCCTCATCCGCTATATATCTGGCGACTATATTTTTAACTTCTCTTTCTCCATTGTAATACTTGGGATTGGCCTTGAGTTTTAAATGAGATTCAGGTTTATGTTCTTTGATTAAATAAGGTCCAATTCCGACAAAGTTTCCGGGTTTGAGCCAGTTCTTTTCACCAAATTTTTTTATGAGGTCTAAACGCACTGGGCTTGCTTGATAAAAGGTTAGTAGGTGTGGAAAGTGAAAAACGGGGTGGGTTAAAAAGAATTTTAGAGTATGTTTGTCTGTTGCAATAATGCCTATGAATTCACTATTCGTTGTGGTTCCATTTATAAATTCCTTCACACCTCTTATGATGTGAAAAAGAGAAATTAGATAGTTCGGATTCTTAGGGTTTATAAGTCTCAGTAGTCCATCTCTGGCATGATCTGCTGTTAGTTCTTTACCGTCTGACCAAACAATATTTTTTTTGAGTTTGAGAGTCCAAACCTTCCCTTTTTGACTCGGCTCCCATGAATCGGCCAGTGCGCCAACTAATTCAGTACTGGCGTTTTCCAATACTTTATAGGTCAGTAGGGGTTCGGTAGTGAGGTCGACAATTCCGTCGACAGTTTCCGAGTAGCTCCAATCAAGAGTTTCATGTTGGTTTTCCAGGGCTACAACAAGCTCCTGGCCCGGAGATTTTGCCTTGGGAGTGCAGGATAGAAAAAAGAAGAGAGCTGAGATCGCAATGAATGCGAGCGAATTTAGAGACGTTGAAGTCGGCAGCCGGTGCATCTAGATTTTCTCCGTTTAGTACTTAAAAAATGAGGCAAATTAACAACTTATGATTCCAGAGTGGTAGAGCCCTGGCAAGGTCGGGGAAGCGCGACACGTCTTGTCTTTTTCGCTGATTTAGTGTTAGCTTAGTGGATTAATTTCGTCCCTTTTGGAGGCACAAATGGCGGACCTTTCAGATCGATATTCCCATTCTGATGTTGAAGACAGAATTTACAAATGGTGGGAAGAAAATGGTTATTTTAAAGCTGAAGATCAATCCACCAAGCCGCCTTATTCAATAATTTTGCCTCCTCCCAATGTCACAGGTTTTCTGCACATGGGTCACGCTCTGGATCATACTCTTCAAGATGTTTTGATTCGATGGAAGCGAATGTCTGGCTTCAATACGCTTTGGATGCCGGGAACTGATCACGCAGGCATTGCAACACAATCAGTAGTCGAAAAGGGTCTACACAAAGAAGGAACCAGTCGTCTCGAACTTGGGCGTGAAGAGTTTTTGAAAAAAGTTTGGGATTGGAAGCACCAATACGGTGATCGAATTTATAATCAAATGCGCAGACTTGGTGACTCGGTCGATTGGGATCGCGCCACATTTACACTTGATGAAAACGTTTCTAAAGCAGTTCGCAAAGTTTTCGTCCAGCTTTATAAAAAGTCTTGGATTTATAAAGGGCAACGACTGGTTAATTGGTCTCCGCCTTTACAGACGGCAATTTCTGACCTTGAAGTTGAGTACAAGGAGCAAAAAGGAACTCTTTGGCATTTAGAATACCCAGTAGAGGGTTCAGATAAAACCTTAACTGTAGCTACAACGCGGCCTGAAACCATGCTTGGGGATACAGCTGTGGCTGTTCACCCGGAAGATGAACGCTATAAAGATATTATTGGTAAAATGATTCCACATCCTATTACTGGGCGTAAAATTCCGATCATTGCCGACGAATATGTGGATATGGAGTTTGGAACAGGTGCGGTTAAGATTACGCCGGCTCACGATTTTAACGATTATGATATTGGTCAAAGACATAATTTAGAGATGATCAATATTCTCACTAAAGATGGTAAATTGAATGAAAATGGCTTCGACTTTCAGGGCATGAAAGTTCAGGAAGCGCGCAAACAACTTTGTAAAAAGCTAAAAGATCTTGGCGTATTGGTGAAAGAAGAGCCATACAAAAATAAAGTTGGCTATTGTTCTCGATCTGGAGCTGTT
>CAZFYV010000082.1:0-12616 GCA_964523195.1 uncultured Pseudobdellovibrionaceae bacterium | reverse complement strand
AGAAAAATTTGGATCATTTAAATCCACGTATGTTCCTGTATAAACTTTTCTTTGTGTTTGAAAGTCCATGCGTTTGGTTCCGTGGCGACTCGCTCGAATTGCACCGTGACGACTCAACTTTAAAAGGTTTCCTCTGGAAGCATCAACGACCAGGCCTCGAATGGCTTGGTCGAAATCAAAAGGTAATTCCTTAATAATGTCGGGATATCCTCTGGCTACGAGTTTTTCTTTCATGCAATTGTGAGAGAGCATTTCAAATTCTTTGGTGTTGTATTGAACCAGGGTATGGTCCATATCCAATCCTATATATTTGATTTTTCTGAGATTGAGCGTGCGATTAGTGAAAACTTTTGAATACATTCCAACTCCGTTTGAATTCAAGCCTGAGGGCTACTCTCTATAATCCCCTGAAATGGGCCTCTAGAATAGATATGACGCATGCTCACTTTTGATTGTATTTATAGGACAACATCGTCTAAAGTCCGGACATGCCCGATAATTCTGTAGAACTCACTCCTTCCCAATCAGTCGCCATGGAATCCTTGACCGGATTGCGTAATGTTTTTTTAACCGGTGGGGCTGGTACTGGAAAGAGTTTTTTGATTCGCCATTTCCATCAAGATAAAGACCCTAAAAAATTTCCAATTTTGGCAAGTACCGGTGCTGCCGCAGTCATCGTTGGTGGCCGCACTTTTCACTCCTTTTTTGGTTTGGGAATAATGGAAGGTGGCGTAGCTGCAACGATCGAAAAAGCAGTAAAGAATAAGAGACTAGTTAAACGACTTCAGAAAATTGAAGGTGTTGTCATTGATGAAGTTTCCATGCTTTCCAGTGAAACATTGCAGGCTGCTGAAGAAATTGCTCGTATGGCGAGGAGTTCGGATAATCCATGGGGTGGTTTGCAAGTTATCGCTGTCGGAGATTTTGCTCAGCTTCCTCCAGTTCAACGAGGGTTTGGGCGAACACAAACTCGAGATTGGGCATTTTTAGATCCCGTTTGGATATGGTCCAATTTTGAAGTGGTACAACTTCGTGAACAGACAAGATGTTTAGACAATATCTATATGAATGTACTTAACCAGGTGAGAACTGGCTCTGTTACTGATGAGGTTAAGAGTTATCTCGACTCAAGGATTGTGGAAGACGAGCCAATCGTTGATTGCACAAGACTTTTTCCGAGAAAAAATAGTGTTTCGAAGTTTAATTTGTCGAGACTTAATGAGTTAGGTGGAGAGAGTATCATCATTGAGTCCATTACAAGTGGTCAGGAAAAGATGATTGATCGCTTACTAAAGAGTTGTCCTGTCAGTGATAAGGTAGAAATTAAATTAGAGGCCTTTGTTATGTTGCTGCAAAATGATCCCAAGGGTCGATTTGTGAATGGCTCCACAGGGTATGTTAAAGATTTTGACGGGCAAAAGATTTTAGTCGAACTCCTTGATGGCAGAAGAGTTGAAGTTGAAAGAGTGTCTTTTACGATGCTCGATGCGGAAGGTGAAGTTATTGCCACTCTCGTAAACTTTCCGATAACCTTGGCTTGGGCTTCTACGATTCATAAATCACAAGGACAAACTTTAGATCGAGCTTTTGTAGATCTAAGACGCCTTTGGGAGCCAGGACAAGCCTATGTGGCCATGAGTAGAGTGCGCTCGGGCGATGGTCTTTTTTTACAGGGCTGGGATGAGGGCTCTATTCTTGCCGATTCTAGTGTTTTAGATTTCTATTCAAGTCACTAAGAAAGGTTAAATTTGGAAGCTCAAATAATGGGTGACGTTTATGCATTATTGACTGCGGTGTGCTGGTCCGTCGCCATTATACTTTTTCGTATCTCGGGTTTTCATTTTAAGCCTATACCCTTTAAAGTTTTTCAGAATTTCTGGGCACTGGTTTTATTTTTCTTTTGTCTTTTGCTTTTCGATACTCTCAGACTTCCAGATTTTGATAGCACTCAATGGTTACTTCTTGTTTCGAGTGCCGTACTTGGAGTGACCTTTGGAGATACTCTCCATGTTGCTTCATTAAATAGAGTTGGTGCTGGTCTGCAGGCCATTTTAGATTGTCTCTATGTTCCGATCGTTATGATTTTCGCGTACTTCTTTTTTCAAGAGAGATTGAGTGCAGGAGAACTCATTGGAGGACTTTTAGTAATTGTTGGAATCGTAATTGGGTCCTCGTCAGGGGCATTGCCAGGCACTTCTAAAAAGGAATTAAGTGTTGGAATCTTCTTTGGAATCTTAACCCAATTTGCCCATGCCGGAACAGTTTTGATGGTTAAAGACCTAGTGGATTTTGAATCAGTATTACTTGTTACTTTCTGGCGTTTTTTGATTGGACTTTCATTAATGGTTTTCTGGTTAATGATTAAAGGACAGGCTTCTCAAATCATGGAAGCCTTTGTTTGGGATTCTAGGCTTAAGGTGACCGTAGCAGGCACACTACTTGGTCCCTTTGCTTCGACGCTTTTTTGGTTTTTAAGTTTCAAATACACCTTGGCAGGTCGGGCGGCGATTTATAATCAGATGGCCTCTATTTTTATAATCGTGTTGGCTGCTCTTTGGCTAAAGGAGCCACTTAAAAAGCGCACATGGTTGGCGGTGTTTATTGCTGTTATTGGTGGGATACTCGTAAAACTGGTGTAATAAGTATGTCAGGACTTTGTTAGTCTTTGATTCCGAAATGATTGGCGAGACTATAGCTTTCCCCAAGCTTATCCACAGCAAAACGTGCTGAGTTGAATATGAGACCCAGTCCGTGTCCTGAAAAGCCTGAGAAAACCGAGATATTCACATTATCCAGAATGTTTTCAACATAGGGAACCTTTGAGTTAGTGAGATTTAAACTTCCACTCCATTGGTATTCGATCTCTATTGGAATAGAGGTATTCAATACAGGCATAAGGTAATTTGTTAGTTTTTCTCTAAAGGTTTTTTCTGGTTTTGGTCTGTAACCACCAATGATGAGTCGGCCATTGCTGAGCTGCCTAAAGTAACCCATATGATTCGAGTCGTAGTAGTTTCCAGGCAGGATTTCTTTAATTGGTTTTGTGACAACAACATCATTTGGAGCGGGTTCAAAACTATAGGTTTTTCCAACAAGATCATTCATGCCAGTTTGGCAGCATAAAAATAGATGATTCTTAAAGTTGATTTTTTGTTTGGAATCTAGCTTTAAACTATTGTTGTCAAAAGATGTGGCCGTTGCAATTTTGACATGTGTATTTTTGAGTTCCCTAACAATAAGATTCAATAAGCTGATTGGGTTAATTGAGCCTTCGGATTTATCGTGAAAGGCCCGTTGAACATTTTTAATATAAAACTTATTTTCGAGATCGGACTTGTTTACTTCCTGAAAGGGAATATTAAGTTCCTTAAAAACTTCAAAGACTTGGTTTCCTATTTCATGGTTCAAATATGTAAGACTTCCTGCATTTTGAAAGTGCTCTGAAGAAGAAATTTCGAAATGTTTTTGGACAAGCTCCAAATTCTCTTGCGAAAAGGTCCATATTTTTTTTGCCGAATTTTTGCCCCATTTGAAAACCAAATCATTAAGATAATTAAATGATCCCTTTGTTAAAAAACCGGCATTTCTCCCGCTTGCACCAAATGCAGGATGGTTTTTTTCTACTATGAGTATTGATGAATCTGGAAATCGTTTTTCTAACCAGTAAGCGAGGCTAAATCCAGAAAGGCCTCCGCCCACGATTACAAAATTATAAGTGTCTTTGGAGTTTTCTGTGAGTTCGATGTTGATTGGAGTTTCGTTTTGCCAAAAGCTTCGATTCATTTCCTACCCTAAAGAACTTTGATCATTTCAATTGATGTGCACTGACAAGGGGGCTTCCCACAAAGAGTGCACTCATAATCAATTTTGCTCCAAAAAAGTGGGTGCTCCCTTAGTGGCGTAAACCCAATTTTTTCTAAATATTTAAATGAAGAAGGGGACTCCTTCCATGAATGTGAAACAACACCCGCTGATCCGTTAGCTTTTAAAATTTCCATGGATTTTAAGGATAACTTTTGTCCCCAGCCCAGGCGTTGAACAGAAGGGTCTAAAAAAAGGCTTTTGAAATAAGCGGCTTTATCCTTAGGAAAAGGCCATTTTGTTGGTGTGATCTTGCCTTCTTTGAAGCTGCTCGCCCAGGACCCAGGTCCCTGGCTAATTCTAAAGCCAAGTAGTTTTCCGGTTTGATCAACGAGTCCACAAGAGGATTTGTGAGAAAGGTCATCCCTAAAAATTTCCTCTAGCTGCTCGATGGCGTAGTAGTCTTTGCCAATAAGTCGATCAGCGCACTCTTTAAGTGTACTTAATGGAATTTGATCTATGGTTTTTATACTCAGTTCGCTCATAATATTGCAGTTGCAAAAGTCGGTAAAACTTCCCTTTGATGGGTACCAATGTCCCCTGCATTGACATTATCTTAAAAATTCACTTTTGTGTGCTGATTTTTCACCCCAAGTGAGGTGTCATAAGTGCATGAAATACTTAGTATTTAGTGAAAAGCTGATGAAATTCGAGCGGTTTGGTATAATGGGAGGGTACCCAATTCTCGTGCTGAACTGAGCACTCTTCTTGCAACTCATCTTGCCAATAGTCTATTAATATGGGAATTGTCCTACCAACGGATGGAGGTATCTAAATGGAAGCAAATCCAGTCGGTTTAGACGGAATGGAATTTATCGAATTTGCGGGGCCAACTGCTGAAGCCTTACAGAACCTTTTTAGCCACCTAGGCTTTACACATATTGCGAATCACAAGACGCGCTCTATGAAATTGTATCGCCAAAACGATGTTAATATCGTTCTTAATTTTGAAAAAGATAGCTTTGCTATGGCGTTTTCGAACAGTCATGGCCCTTGTGCAAGTTCTACTGGTTTTAGATGTGAAGATAAAAACAAGGCCTTTAATGTGGCTGTAGAGCGAGGAGCTAAACCCTTTGAAGGTGATCGGTCACAGCTTTCTTTTGATCTTCCTGCCATCTACGGTATTGGTGATTCGTTGGTTTACTTTGTAGACCAGTATTCGAACTCCAATATTTATGACGGTGAGTTTGATTATATTGCCGATAAAGAACAAAAGGGATTTGGCCTAGATCTAATTGATCATTTAACGAATAACGTACCATTTGGCGAAATGCAGAAGTGGTGTGATTTTTATGAGAACGTTTTTAATTTCAAAGAGCGTCGTTTCTTCGACATCAAAGGGGCTAAAACAGGTCTTCTTTCTAAGGTAATGCGTTCTCCTTGCAATAAGATCACAATTCCAATCAACGAACCTGATGGCGACCAAACTAAAGGTCAAATTCAAGAATATCTTGATGAGTACAAAGGTTCTGGAATCCAGCATATCGCATTGATAACTGACGATATTCTTCACTCTGTGAAGTTGTTAAGAGAGCAAGGGATTAAGTTTTTAGAAACTCCAGATACATATTACGAGATGATCAATGATCGTGTTCCAAATGTAACTGAAGATTTAAATACTCTTAAGAATCTACGAGTTCTTGTAGATGGTGATCAAGAGGGATACTTGCTACAAATATTCACTCAAAATGTTTGCGGTCCAATCTTCTTTGAGATTATCCAAAGAAAAAATCACAATGGTTTTGGAGAAGGTAACTTTCAAGCCCTTTTCGAAGCGATTGAGCGTGATCAAGAAAAGCGTGGTGTAATCTAAATATGGATTACCCATTTGATATTCATCATGCAATGGATCTTGCAATTAATGAAGCCCGCCGTGGAGCGGGCTTTGTTGCACCTAACCCTATGGTTGGTTGCCTTGTTTACGATAAAGATGGGAAAGAGCTGGCCAGAGGCTTTCATGCTCTTTTTGGTGGAGCCCATGCTGAAGTCGATGCAATATCAAAAATTGAAGATAAATCTCTATTAGAAGGAGCCCATGTTGTAGTGACCCTTGAGCCATGTGCTCATGAGGGAAAAACTCCCTCATGCGCGAAGATGTTGGCGGAATATCCTCTAGCGACGGTCACCTATGGATTAAAAGACCCCAATGATTTAGTTGATGGAAAAGGTTCCAAAATCCTCAATAAGGCTGGGATCAAAGCGGTCCCTTATGAAGGGGATACTCAAAAGCTTGAAGAACTTATAGAACATTTTTTAATGTGTCATCGGGAACAAAGGGCGTTTTTTGCTCTTAAAGTAGCTACGTCCCTAGATGGTCAAATGGCTCTTGAAGACGGATCTAGTAAATGGATTACCAGTGAGCAATCGAGAAGCCTTGCACATCATTTGCGAGCAACCCACGATGGAATAATGGTAGGTCGAAAGACTTTTGAACTGGATAACCCTTCACTGAATGTTCGCCATGATGAGTTTCCAGAGAGTCGCAACAAGGTTGTTTTGTTAGATCCAAGAGCAAAGTTAAAGAATCTGATTTCCTCAAGTTCACTTTCTAAAAGCCACTCACCAGAGGAGATTTTTTTGGTCACTTCCGATCCGGTTGAGTCCAAAGACTTTAAAAATATTGTATGTCCTTTAGATGAGCACGGTGATTTTAACCTAAAAGAGCTTGGTCGTTTGCTCTATGAAAACAAAATTTACTCTGTACTCGTTGAAGGTGGATCAGTAGTACACTCGTTCTTTTTGGCCCAAGGGATTTGGGATAGAATACACCTTTTCATAGCTCCAAAGATTTTTGGAAGTGCTAAATCAATTAGTTGGAGCCAGGGATTTTCTATTTCCGAATTGGCTGAAGCCTACCAGCTAGAATGGACTAGGACTGTGACCGTGGGCCCAGATATCTATTTTACGGGTCGAAACTTTCCTGGGAAGCAGGAAACTGAAGCTCCTAAATCCAAGTAGGTTTCTGAAAAGACTACATATTCTAGCCCTAATCAGGCTGGTTACAGTTTTCCCCTGCTCTCTAGTGCCGTTTATTTTGATCTGAACTTGGAAAGCTTCTTGCTCATATGCCCAATAACAAGGGCACTATGAGAACATTAATAGCAATTTTTCTAATCACTCAGGTTATGAATATTGAATCTAGCCAAGCAATCAGCGTGGGTATTGCAGCTGGAATCAAGTGCGATGATGTCTTTAGGGATTCCCAATATCTCGTGGCTGAATCTCCTCTCAATGAAATTATAAAACTCGGTAATGGTCACAAGTGGTTTGGTGGTCACGTTTATCTTTTGCACCCAGGTACCTCCCAAGAGTTTGTTCGAAAGGTTTATGCTTCGGAGACGATGGCTAGAATGGATCATGATGCCATGATCGATTTAGAGAAGATCTTCAATGAAGCAGACGAAGACTTTGGCTTTGTTGTTAACCCCGTGAGAAATTGGGACGGTGGCAAGGTTATGGATCTAGATTACACTGAGGGTTTATTGATCGAAGATCTAGATGAATCCAATAAGGCCCATAAAGCGATTCTTGATCAATATACAAAAGCCATCGAATCTTTTGCAAACTATATGTATGTCAAAGAGGGTCGTCGATATAGTTTTGAAAACTATTTGCTCGATTATGTTCGAGAGAAAAGATCTGTCTGGATTGAATACACAGACCTAGAAACAGGTATTGCCCATGAGTTCTGGTTGAAGGCTGATAACATCTTATACGTTATGGGTGTGGGTTTCGTTATCTTCGATCCCAATTGATTTTCTTAGTCTTTAGATTTTATTGGTTTGTATTTATCTTTTAACTTTCTAACAGTTTGCTGAACAATGGACTCTAGAGTTTCCCACTCTCTTGGGGTGATAGCATTTTCAAGCAAAACTCTTCTTAGAGTCGAGTGGGCATTGACCTTGGGTTTAGAAAGGTCAAAACCTAATGTTTCTAGCCAGTCTTTTAGCATTGTATCTGGATAGATATGGCGTTCCGCCTCAGGTTCATGAAGCTCGATGTTGGCCAGATTTAATTGATCTTGAATCATAAAAAGAGCAATGAGAGCTGCGTGAGCTAGATTAAATGATCCATGTTCTCCATAAACCGGTAGCTCACACAAGTGGTTCACGCGCTCTAAATCATCAAGGTCAAGCCCAGCGTCCTCGGGGCCAAAAATAAGGTAGATTGGTTTTTTGCCAACAGCTTCTTTGAGTTCATTCCCTATATAATCTTTCCACGGTCTTACTGAGCGCATGCGGCCTTTGCGCCTCGAAAAAGCCACTCGTAGTCCATCGGGTTCAGCACTATAAAACTCATCCCAAGAATTATACTGAGTTAAATTCGAAAGTGGTCCTTGTCCTCTCGCTGCTCCCTCTCTTGCTTCAATGTCAATTTCACACTGGGGTGCTACGAGTATTAGATTTTGAAAACCTGTATTGGTCATGGCCCTAGAAACCTGTCCGATGTTTCTAGGGTATTTGGGGCGCGCTAAAACTACAGATATCAATTGAGCCTCACGATAAAGGTTCTTTAGTGAGAGCTAATCCCAAGTCAATTAAGCGTTTGTTGGAATCACTTTTAATAGACTCGATATGCTCTTCAATTTCTGACTTGAGGTCAGCTGAGTAATTAAAATGGTGACACATCTCCAAGAGTTCAATGAATAGTAGCCATTCGTTAGGAAAGGCCGATTGAATAGATCTAAAGGTACTCTGAGCATTATTTTCAGAAGCCTTATTGTCTCTCATATCTCTTAGGTCTTGATAAACCGAATGAAGTAGTTTTTCAGAATCACTATATTCTTTGAGTGGAATGACCTTTTTTGCAAAGGCGTCAGTTTCACCATAGGATTCGCGGTCAGCTGGTCCACCAAAGACCGACACAATCTGTGAGCCAATAACCATATCAAATTCACCCCAGCTAGGGTCAAACAATACGGCATCATCTTTTAGGGCAGTGACTCCATCCCAGGTAATCATGATAAGTCGTTGAGAATCGTCAAAAAGCAAATGTTTAACTCCACCCTCAACAGTGATTCCGCTCGTGAACTCGATTTTAGTTTTGGATCCCTTTTCGATGTTGAGCTCTTTTAGTTCTTCACTGTTTAGCTCAGATAAACATTTTGAAAACTTTGTGATTGGACCAAGAGGGGTGCTGAATCCGTGAGGATGTCTATCAGTGCCTTGATCTTTAAGCTGCAGATCGTTTTTACAGATTTGAGACGGGCCATTAAATTTAATAAACTGAATGTCATCACCCGATCTCAAGACATCAAAGAGACAACCTGAAATCTGAATACCTGTATCAAGGACAACTGTATTAACTGTTTCGGCTTCTAAGGCTTGTTCTAGACCGTGTACGCCCCCTTTCTTAAAGGACATTCTATCGGCGAGTTCATCGAGAACAGTATGAAGTTGTTCGAAGGTTTCAGTCACAAAAAGCTGTGGTTGAGGCTCTGTAATATCGTAAGTGTAGTCAACGCAATCAACCGTTAGAGGTACTTTTTTAACGTGTTCTTTTAAACAATCTCGAGACTCTCCGATAGAGCTCAATAAGCCTGCACCAAATATTCTTGGGCTTTGAAGTTCGCCGATCAAACCATATTCCGCTGTCCACCAATTCATGCGGCCAAGTAAAGCTGCTTCAGATATGTACTCTATTTCTCCATTGATACGTTTTAAGTTGTCTTCAGCCTCTTTGATTTGAGCATCTGTTGAATCGGGATCTTCTTTTATATCAGATAAAACACGAATAGCTTCGTACTGCTCAAGATCTTTTTTTCCTACAATAGCCATTTTCGCTACGGCAGCGTATTTTTTTAAATAGCTCGCAAACTTTGGATCTACCAAGATAGGAGCGTGACCTGCGGCTTCGTGAACAATATCAGGAGCCGGGGTATAGAGAATGTGGTCCACACTTCTCATATCTGAGGCAATCGGTAAAATGCCAAGAGATTGCATTTCCATAAATGCTGCTGGAGGGATAAAACCACTGACGGGTACTGCAACCCAGCCGAAATCAGAAAGTTTCTCACTCATTTCAGAAATTTTGGGAATGGAATCGATTGAGATTCCAGTTTTTTCTAATCCATCGAGATAAACATTGTGAGCATTTTTAGAAAGAAACGAGCGAAGTTGCCTTAGTGAATATCTCCAGGCGGCTTGATCCACAGGTGTGTAGCGTTCGTAGTTTTGGTCCACAACATATCTTTTTAGATGTGTCGGAATGCTTTCTAGAATTTGTGAATAAGCAGGTGGCATAGTATTTCCCCCAAAATAAAACGCTATGTACTTGGCAGCTAAAGTCTTGGATTATCGCTCATCAAATAGTTTGAGACATAATCTTCAACACCTTTTTCTAATGGCCATTGTGGGTCGCTTAACCCTTGAGCCATAAGCTTGTCCATTTTTGCTTTTGTAAAGTATTGATATTTGTCTCGAAGGTTCTCCGGAATATCAATCCAATCAATGTTTAGTTCTTTATTCATGTTTTTAAATACAGAGGAAGCCAAGTCGATCCAGCTTCGAGCCTGACCAAACCCCATATTGTAAATTCCTGACTCTGGTTTTTTGTTCATGAGTTCAAGAATCCAACGAGTGATATCTTTAATGTATACAAAGTCTCTCAATTGCTCGCCATCTTTGTAGTCAGCATTGTGAGAGCGGAATAACTGTAGGTTTCCTTTATTGCTAATCTGATTAAAAGCCTTAAATACAACGCTAGACATATTTCCTTTGTGGTATTCATTGGGACCGTAGACGTTAAAAAATCGCAATCCATACCACTGCGGTGGTCCTTGAGTTTCACCAGAAACCCATTGGTCAAAATGTACTTTAGATTCACCGTAGGGGTTTAGCGGTTTGAAAATACTAGAGTCGGTTTCATCATCGAACCCTTGGTCGCCATCACCATAGACGGCCCCACTGCTGGCATAAATAAAAGGAGTGTTGTGGTCTCGGCACCATTCATACAGCTTTCTCGTGTAATCCGTATTTACCTCTTTAAGATATTCACGATTCATTTCAGTGGTTGAAGAGCAAGCACCCATATGGATAATCCAAGACGGTTTAAGCGCTCCACTTTGTAATTCCTTCAGCAGCTCATCTTTGTTGAGATATTTCTCGACAGACTTGCCTTCAAAATATTCATTTCTCTCATCAGCTGAAAGAATGTCCACGGCCACGACGGGCTGATTTAAAGTTCTATTGATTTCCCATACGACGGCACTGCCGATAAAGCCCTTGGCTCCTGTAACTACAATCATTCCGTGGTTTTAGCCTAGCTCATGGGTGAACTCAAGAAATCTCCGTACTCAAGAGGGTAATTTACGCGTGTATTTGCGTATTTAGAGGCCGTTTTATGGACCTGAAGCTTGTAAAAAAAGGGTGGGTGGATTGATCCAATTGTTGCGCTGTTTAATATGTGCTAAAAGGTCCCAAAACAAGGATTGCAGGCGTTTCGGAGGAATTCGCATGGGGAAAAATTTGAGGGCAATGACTGAGGAATTTGATCACTATTTCATTCCTTCTCTTAAGCCGTCTAAGAGGCTAATGATTGTGCTTCATGGGCGTGGGGACAGCTTAAAGCCATTTAAGACTATCCAAGAAGAGCTGGGTTTAGAGAGTATGAATTATCTTTTGCTCAATGCTCCTCGAAAGTATGACGGTGGTTATACTTGGTATGGTTTTCCTCCTAGACAAGCTAAGGGTGTTCTAAAGGCTCGTAGGAAATTAAACATTTTAATGGAAGAGTTGGAAGAGCAAGGCTGGAAAACGAAGGACGTCTTCTTTTTTGGTTTTTCTCAAGGTTCATTGGTGAGTGTTGATTTTGGTATGACTTACGGAAAACCTCTTGGTGGAATTATTGCGATTTCAGGATACGTATATTTCTTTCCGCAATGGAGACGAAAAATTAAAGCTCAAGCTTTTAAAACAAAGTGGTTAATGACCCACGGGATTCAAGATGATGCTTTAGATATTGAGTCGTCTCGAATATGTGCACAGAAGCTCAAAGATGCTGGCCTTCCAATAAAGTGGATGGAATTCGATAAAGATCATGAGATCGACGAGGTCGAAGAGGTTCCTTCGATACAAAAGTTTGTAGGACTAAGAGGGTAGAAAGCTGAATTTAGATCTTAAGGATCAATTTTAGCCCAAAAAAAAGCCTGCTTTATAAAGCAGGCTTTTTATATTCTAAGACTAGACTTGCGAATTAATCACAATCTTCGATATCGTAGTATACATTTGTAAGAACGCGAACACCACGTTGGTAGTTTCCGTTTTCGAAAGCTCTTAGTGCTTTACCAAGCTTTCTTTTAACTTCGCCAACCGTCGGGCAACCAGCGTGACCGCCACCTTGACCTGGCTGATAAGCTTGGCCAGAGTTCTTAAGGCACTCAGTCTTTTTGCTGTCAAAGCTCATTCCGCGACAAACATTAAGTTCACCAGAAAAGTAAGCTTTGTCTCTGATAACTTGAACACATGCAAGTTTCCCAGAATCGAAAGAATAAGTTTTACAAACGTCGATTGCAGAAGAGTCGTAATAACGACCTTTATTGATCTCTTTAACACAGTTTGATTTTCCCGGCCTTTCCATCGTAACCAGCGAAAGTCTGGAAGAGTTCCACTAATTAACTCATAACAGGGTATTGTAGCATTTTGACCAATTTTGACAGTCTTGTTTTTGATTTCTCCCTTCTCCAAGTAAGGACTGGTGCGAGTTTTCTCTGAATAGAAAAAGATCCATTACCTGCTTCATGCACATCAATTGAAAT
>CAZFYV010000081.1:0-12621 GCA_964523195.1 uncultured Pseudobdellovibrionaceae bacterium | reverse complement strand
GCACTATTTGCCTAGATCATTTCCATGATTTCTCTTCAAGATATAGCAAGAATTCTTAGAGTCACCGTGGTGACTTTATTCATTGGTTCATGGGCCTTTGGAACCCAGAATGGCACTGAGGTCGACTGGAATAGTCGATGGATTCCTGCAGATCAGCGCTCTCTCAAGGATTCCGATGTTGCTGCACTGGAGAGCTTGGTTGATTTAGTGAGCCCTACAATTTCAGGCTCTATAAGAGATCGCGGTTTTATTGATGGCTTAACTCATCATTTAAGTAATTCTAATCCAAGGCAGGAAGTAGCGAAAGCCTTGAATGTGCTCGAAGAACGAGGGCATTACGAAAGTGGTTATTTTCAAGACAATTTTAAGAATGCTTTTCGGCTTTGCAGCTCCACCGAGTCGCTTTCGGTCAGGGGTATGCTTAGGTATAGCATGGGTTATAAAGTTGTCGGTATTTCATTTCACAGTGAACAACACTGGAAAAAAGAAGAGGGAGTATTTAGATCTCTCTCTTATCCTCCAAGCGTTGAGTCGGCTATCGAAAGTTTAGAACAACAAGGCCGTCCTGTGCTCAGTATTGAAGACCATTATCCGATTTACATTCTACATTACAGACAGTTTTCCGATATCTGCATTAGTAAGGCCTCCAGCTTACTTGAGGCTATGGGAACTTTTGTGCATGAGCTTATTCATGTAAACCTTCTAACCTATACAAATCCTTTTTTTGAGGTTCTTGATTGGTATGAATCCAAAGAAGATTATGTCAATAAGGTCGTCAACGAACGGGGTCACGAAGGTGATGCTCATATTTCTCAATATCGGGCAATGGCCTTAGCAAAAGGTAGTAAAGATATTATTCCGAGTGAAGTTCGAGGTCTATTTGATGATGATATGAACTTCGTCGAAACTCCTGAGAATCGAAAGATCATGGCCGATTTCGTTATTGGTCCGAGGGGGTATCGCACACTTCTTGAAAATGATTATGTAGAGCTCGTTGTTAATCTTTACAATAACCTTTCGAGTCTAAAGCGGATGGTTGAGAGATATAAAAGTGCCTATGAATCTCAAGATAAAAAATATTCCTATTTGGAGTCTTTTGGAAATGTGTTGATTGGTGATTTTAGTTCTGCTGAAGCACATTTAGTGAACAGTTGGAATATCGGAACACGTATCTCCGATCTCGAGGATTTAGAAGAGAAGATCGAAGATATTTTGGCAGAGATTGATCGTAGGATTGAGGCTGAAAATTTGCCTGTGTCAAGGAACTAAAGTAAATATCGATTGGACATAAATCAAAGAATGATCTTCGTGGTTTTCGGAAGATCAGATCAAAGCTTATCTTTTAAAATTCTAACTGTTACTTTGAACTTTCGCGAATGAATCGGGTGAGGTAGTAGCGAACAAGGTAGTCTTCTTTGATAGACTGGTCTTGATAAGTCCATTCAAGATCACCGAATGGACCCCACTTAGCATAGAGAAAGTCTTCTTCCTCAGTAGTTTCTTGTTGAGATTGCTGAGACACGAAATTTGATCCTGCGTACTGATACCTAATTCCAAGAACACCAGGCTCTTTCATTGAGAAGATAAGTTTGAAACCATTTCGAAAAAGCATGAAATCAGCGTGGGTATTGGAAATTCCATAGATCTTTACACGACCAAGATTTGTGCCCTTCATTTGGTTAAAGCTGGTTGCACATTCAACAAAAATTGATTTTAGGTCCTCAAGAAAATGAATTGTCTCTGAAAAAAGGTGCTTGTCGGGATCGAATCCTACAGAAAAGTCGACCATTCCAGATTCTTCCATCTGTTGTTCGGCACGAACTAAATCTTTTATCCAAGACAACTTGTCCATGTGGCCCTCCATATTCCCCTCGCATTTAATGCATAACTCCATTTCATCAAAGCCCTTCTGTCAGAAGCTGTCAAGGGGATGAAGACTCTCTCTATAAAATGTAGCTTCCTAAACCGCTACTTTGCGGTCTGCGTTATTTGATTTTAGGAAATGCACCTGTTGAGCGACGATAGAAGATTTCCAAATTGTCTCTCCTTGTTCTGTTTCAACTGTATAGTTGTCGAGATAGCCTTCAATGGCCACGGTACTGCCTTTTGCAAGATATTGGCAGCAGCTATTAGCCTGTTGACCCCAGACAATTATGGAGTGCCATTGGACTTCTTTTTGTGGCTCACCATTTTTAGGTGTGTATGTTTTGTTTATCGCTAAACGAAGTTTGCAGTAAGGTCTTCCATTTTTGCTGGTTTCCAAATTCGGATTTGTGCCCAAGCGGCCGGCCATAAACACACGGTTAACTCCATTCATATATTCTCCTTCATAGCAAAATAAAAGGCCCTCTTGTGGGCCTTCTGTACGTCTTTGCAATATACAGGTGATATTAAAATGTAAATGAAACGAAAGGAGAGAAGCCACCGTCCGGCCGGTCATCGAATCCATAGTAGAGACCAAGGTTAATTCGCGCCGGCAAACCGTAGCCAATCGTTAGGTCAATTCGAAGCTCTAATCCTCCACCATAAAACATATTTCCATATTTAGTGCTTCTGAAGCCGTTAGCATCAAAGTCAAAAAAGAGACCGTCTAGTGTTACGGCATCAAAAAAAGCAGCGCCGTGTATCTTCTTTAAAAACACTGGAGCGGTTCCATATCCGTTATAAATAAAACTAAGTGGAAATCGGTACTCTAGGTTTGCGGTCGTTAAGGTCTGCCCCAGGAAAACCCCAGATGGGTAACCGCGCATTAAAAATCCACTTCCGATCAAGGTCGCCTGAAAAGGGCCAGCTTGAGTCGACGAACCAAGAAACGCAATATTGTTGTTAGGTGCCCAAACTGTGTTCGTTAGAAGTGCAATACCGTGGCGGCTTGGCAGCCAACTCGAAGTATAAAGCGAAGTAGATAGAGATGTTGAGTCGTAGAAAGTGTTGCCCCATTGCTCTAAATATTTTGTATAACTAAGTCTAAAGCCTTTACCGCTTTCAGGAGTAACGTCTTTACCTCGTTGGGTAACATTAGAATATGAAATGTTTACTGTTGGTCCACTTCTTACTAATTCGGTGGTTCCTCCTATAAACTTAGTTTGGCTGTAACTTAAGCCTAACCCCGCTCTCCAGCTATTTGATAATCCTGGGATAAAAGAGCTTGCGAAGTAAGAGCCACTTGCTGTTTGTCTTGTTAAATCTCCACTGTAGAGATACTCGTAAAAGTTTCCGAGAAACAAAGACTGCGTAATTGGTGTCTGCCGGTTTACGTACTCAAAAGCCGCCCCGACTTTCTCAGTCAAGGTATCGTAGTTAGCCTGTAAAGAATAAGAATGACTATTAGTTGGGTCATTTGCCCCTGTGAGTGCTTGGAAAAGTAACCCTTCTTCAACGGCAAAAAGAAATGGGATCCAGTATTTAGGTGTCATGTACCGCCACACACTGTAGTCCTCTTCGGTTGTATTCACTTTTACATTAGGAGGAGTGTAAGGGCTGAATTCGTAATCTGCGATATTGTCGATTCTAGGAGGAATTCTTGGGAGGACATTCCACTGTGCAAACTTCAAAGTGTGGATCAAACTCCCTTTGCCTGTTTTTCGTGAAAAATACAGGTTTTTACTCAATGGATGAATATCTCCACCTTGAATTGAGGTTAGGGTATTTGTAACAGCTCTGGCTGAGCTGAGGCTTTTATCGGCGAGGTAAAGGTTTGGGATTCCCGATTTACTCGAATTAAAGACGAGTCCCATGCTCGTTAATCTTGGGAATGAAATGGGAGAATAGTCTTCAAGAATATTTAGAGGTAAAGCCTCTTCATCGGTTTCATTGATGTTTACGAGCTTTAGTATTTCTCTTAGATTTGCATCTCTTTCTACAAATACCAGTCTAGAGTCGCTTAAAAAGGTTGGGTGTGAAACGCGATGGGTTCGTGGTGGTTCGTATATGACTTTTTTATTTTTCCCATCGGCATCAACAGAGGCGATTCTAGTTCCAAACGTATAGTTCTCTCTGTAAGCGATGAGTCTCCCGTTGGGTGAAATAGAGGCCTCTGAGGCCCTCGCACCACTTGTTAGCTTGGTCGTCTTTTTGGTAAAGATGTTAACCTTATAAAGATCGTTGTAACTGTAATATCTATTCCAGGTAGCGCTATCGTTGTAAAGTATGTGCTTATTGTCCGGGAACCATTCCAGTCGAGAGATGTTTTTAGCACCACTTAAAACAGATTTTCCTCGAGTCTTTCTAAACTCGGTTTTTTTTCGCTCTTTGAGCACTCGAATATACTGTCCCGTATTGTCACTTTTACCCACGTAAGCCAAGAATTGTCCATTTGGACTGAATCGTGGAGAATGATTGGCGTAACCAGGCTGGCGTATTCGACGACCTTTCTTTGTACCAAATGAGCTGACGCGATTTACTTGCTCTGCTGTAAGATCTTCAAATTTTGTAAAAACTCCGTTTAATAACTCGGAGTAACTTTGATCTAATTTTTCCTCAATGGGAGAATTAAGAAGAAATGGAATTCTACGCGAATAGGATTGTACTAGATCATAGAAGATTGTTGGCGATCCGGCTTTTTTGAGAATGTCATTTAAAAGTACTCCTCCAAATAGGTAGGGACGGAGTCCTCCAGGATAGTCTGGGATGTTTTCATTGATTCGCGCCATGTTTTCGTTACGAAGTGTTTTGTCGAGAACCATGGCTCTTATATTTGATAAATAGGTGGGAGAACGAAGTCGACCACCATTGGAATAAATGGTTTCTAGGTTTACACAAAGACCTTCATGGAACCATCGAGGTAACAGGAAATTTGGTTTGGCGACCGACCCAAAAATGTAGCGCAAAGGACTGAGCCATCCGTTTGTGGGTTCGAAAGTAAAGACGTGACCGAGTTCATGAAGGACGAGTTCATAGGCCCAATTTCCATAATCTCCTACGGAATCCAGTTGGGAAGGATAGACGGGGAAAATATTAATGAAAGGGTATGGTAAAGACGTAGCAAAGGCGTTTGCGGAATCCGTATTGTCGTTAATCAGTATGGTGACCTTTTCAGGAACTTCTTTAAATAAAGGTTCCAGCGTCGCGTAAGCTTGCTCACTATAAACAGCGTAGAGTTTTGCCAGCGGATAATACTTTGCGTCATAGATAATATGGAAGTGCTCCGTCTCAATTTGTTTCCAGTCTAGGTCCGGATCCAATTGAGCCTTGGCCATGGGAATTCCCTGGAAAAGCACTACTAGCAGTGAAAAGAGCAAGATGCGTAACATAAATGAAACTCTCCCTTTGAATAGCCTTTATTATATCCGTTTGACTTTATAATACGAAATTTTAAAATAATTTCAGTCAATAAGGAGTGGAACATGTTGCGAATCATTTTGATAGCATTGACGGCAATGTCTTTTCTTTCAGCTTGTGGATCTAAAGATAAAAACACCGGTGATGATATGGTAGACGCGTCTGCAAACCCAGATGCCTCAATTAGTGAGAAACCAATGAATTTTAACCCAATGGGTTCTGATTCGGGTGAAATCTCTGGTCTTTCTTCAGTAAATTTTGGATACGATCAAGCGACTCTATCGAGCGAAGCGCGCCAGCAGTTAGCTGCGAACGCTGAGTGGATTAGAGGGAATTCTGATGTCACGATCCAGGTTGAAGGACACTGCGATGAGCGTGGTTCGATCGAGTACAATCTTTCACTAGGTGAGAGACGTGCTAAAGCGGTTAAGAACTACCTTGTTAGCCTTGGTGTCGATCCTGCTCGATTGACAATCATTAGCTACGGCGAAGAAAAGCCTCTGGCTCGTGGATCTTCTGAAGATATCTGGGCGAGAAACAGACGCGCTAACTTCGTACCACTCCCTAGATAAGCTTGCTAGCTGACAGCGAGGGGAACAGAATGACGAGGATTATCCTTCTATTAGGGTTTTTGTTGTTATGTTCCTCTTGTGTTGGTCCATACCCCATCGAAGAGCACACTCTAGCTCGTGCCGCAATTCAGGCTGCCAAGGAAAAAAATGCAGACCGCTATGCTCCAGGCTTGTGGTTTAAGGCCGAACAAACATATAAAAGGGCTGAGAGGCAGGCGAGGAACCAAGAGCACGATGATGCCAAGAGTACTTTCATGCGCGCTAAGCGTTTAGCTGAAAGGGCTGAGGTCACCGCTAGAGTTAAAAAATTTCAATCGGGGGACACTTTCCCATGAAAACAGTTATCTTATTATTACCAGTTTTATTCCTGTTGGGTTGTTTAGAGACGCGCTCGAGCATAGAGCAAAACAAAGAGAAAAACGCGATCAAACAACAGATGAAAAGTCTCCAACAGAGCACTGCAAGCCAGAGCGCTCAAGTCGAAGAGATTAACAATGAATTTCGTAAGCTTTACGGGCAAATCGAAACTTTGGATAATCGAGTAAGTCGTCTTGATCAAGGAGCTTCTACTGACAATAAAATGATCAAAGAAAAGATTGAGTCCATGGATGCTCGTATGAAGATCCTTCAGGAAGCTCTTACGAAGATGGATCAAACACTAGGTGGCCTCACTCAGCAGATGAATTCAATTACAACTAAAGTGAATCAGCTGGGAAAATCTAAGGCTGCTAAAAAAAAAGTAAATAAAAAGGTGCCCAAGGGCAATTTTACTGGTGGTGAGTTTCACTTTTCAAATAAGAACTGGAAAGATGCCATTCTTAAGTTTGAAAAGTATAGAAAGCTTAACCCCAAAGGTCGTAGATATGCCGAAGCAACTTATAAAATCGGTGTTTCCTTTCAAGAGCTTGGTATGTCCAGTGATGCTAAGGTTTTTTATGAAGAAGTGTCGACTCGATTTCCTAAAACAAATTTTGGCAAAAAAGCTAAGTCGCGCCTAAAAAAAATTAAGTAAACTGTGATACAAGTGATCTTATGAAGTATGAAAGAGTCTTGGCTGTTGAATCTAGTTGTGATGACACATCGGTAGCGATTGTTAGACATGACGGGTTCGTGGAAGCCTGTCTATCACAAAGCCAATATGAGGCACATAAGCCATTTGGTGGCGTTGTTCCAGAGATTGCGAGTCGCAACCATACCTATCATATGCTTCCACTTATAGATGCTGTTTTGGAAAAGGCTAGCTGCTCTTGGGATAATGTGGATGGTTTAGTTGTCACCTCTTGTCCTGGATTGGTTGGTTCGCTTATTGTGGGGCTTGTTACCGTTAAGACGCTTTCTTTAGTGCACAATAAGCCTTTTATAGGGGTAAATCATTTAGAGGGACATGTTATCGCTCCTCTTTTAAGAGATGAAACATATCAACCTGCAGAAAACTTTGAATATCCTTTTATTGCACTGACAGTGAGTGGTGGGCATTCGAGTATATATCTTGTCGAGGAGTTTGGGTCTTATAAGGCTTTAGGTTCTACAATCGATGATGCCGCAGGAGAAGCTTTCGATAAGTTTGCCAAGATGGTAGGACTTGGCTACCCCGGGGGAGTTCAAGTTGACCAACAAGCTAAAAAAGGTGATCCGACAACTTACAAATTTCCACGCCCTTTATTGAATGAAGATAATTTTGATATGAGTTTTTCGGGTTTAAAAACTGCTGCGATGAGGGGGATCGAAAAAATTCCCCAAGAAATGCGCCAGGAACAACTTCCACATCTATGTGCCTCCTACCAAGAGGCGATTGTAGATGTTTTAGTTGGTAAGCTCGATAAAGCGGTAAAGCGTTCAGGTCTAAAAAGAGCAGTAATCACTGGAGGCGTGAGTGCTAATAGTCGTCTCAGAGAGCGTGCCCAGGAGTGGTCTGAGAAAAATGGGATAGAACTTTTATCTCCGCCACTAAGGTATTGTTCAGATAATGCTGCTATGATTGGTTATGCGGGAATTCAAAGACTTAATAGAGGTGAGCAGTCTGAACAAAATTTAGGTCCTGCTCCAAGAGCTCCACTAGACGAGTAGAAGAGAGTTAGCTTTGAGTCTTGTGCAAAAATTAAAAGAGCGTTTGAAAGAGATAGGACATGAGCCTAATAAAAAGTTTGGACAGAACTTTTTGGTTTCGGAATACGCTATCGATAAAATTATTGGAGAAGTAAGAAAGTCAGAGTCTGGTCAAATCTATGAAATAGGACCCGGGCTTGGTGCTCTTACAGATCATTTAATTGAGACTGGTCGTCCGCTTAAAATTATTGAATTTGATAAAAAGCTTATTGATTTTTGGAGTCCCAAAATAGAGGGTACAGAAGCAGAAATATTCTTCTGTGATGCTTTGAAATACGACTGGCGAGATGAATCCGTTAAGCAAGCTCACTTAGTGAGTAATTTGCCTTATCAGATATCTTCCAGTCTTGTGATTGAGTTGAGTAAGATCGGCGCACCATTTTCGAATATGACTTTAATGTTTCAAAAGGAAGTCGCGGATCGTCTTCTCGCTGGGCCTAGTACTAGCGCATATGGATTGTTGTCAGTGGTTTCACAAGTTTTTTGGAAAATGGATCGGTTGGTAGAACTTTCTCCTAGAGATTTTTTTCCTCCTCCAAAGGTAGCCAGTACAGTCCTGGGTTTTAAGCCTCTACAAAGCCCAGTGGGGGATGAGCGAACAAGATTTATCAAGTTTGTTAAGGCCGCTTTTAGTCAGCGTCGGAAAAAAATGGCGAAGAACCTTGGCTTGAGTAAAGAGGATCGAGCGAACTTTATTCAAATACTTGAGAATATTGGAAAATCAGAAACTATGAGAGCTGAAGAATTAGCTCCGCATGAATTCGTTGAAGTCTTTAAAACCTTGCATAATCTAGGCTAATTCGCTAGATCTGAGTCCATGTCTATTAAGATTATTGCCGACAACAAAAAAGCCCGATTTGATTATGAGATCGTAGAGACTTATGAAGCAGGTCTTTCTCTAATGGGTTCAGAAGTGAAGTCTCTTCGCGATGGAAGTATTCGCCTTAAGGACTCCTTTGTTGCGATTGTTGGCGATGAGCTTTTTTTACAAAATGCCCACATTTCTATTTATCAGGCATCAAGTTATAACAATCATGAGCCAGAGAGAAAACGTAAACTTCTTCTTCATCGTTACGAAATCGATAAGATCGAACGAGCGATGAATGAAAAGGGACTCACTTGTGTACCTACTAAAATATACTGGAAAAATGGTCGTGCGAAATTGGAGATTGGTTTAGCGAAAGGGCGTAAACGTCACGATAAGCGTGAGGTTATTAAGAAGCGCGATGTGAATCGAGATCTGAGACAGCAGCTGAAAAAGACTCGTTAGTCAAATCGGGAACAGGTAAGCTTAATTGCTGTCCTTTTATTTCAATCATTCTTTTCCAAAGCAAATAGCTATCTCTGTGCTGTTTATCTAATTTGAAATTGATAAGTGCTTCAAACTCCGAAAGTGTGTTGGCCTTTAGTGACCTGAAGAGATAGTTGTAGGTCTGGATTAAATCATCAAATTCATCGTTTTCGCGCAGTCGGATTTCTTTTTGATCAAATTGACCACGAGTAAATCCCTGCATGTGCTTTTCAAGTACGATAAGTGGTCGAATAATTCGCGCTGTAATTCTTAGGCCAAAATACACACACATCAGTGCAATTCCAAGAATTGAAGTTAGAAGAAAACCATTGATCCAGGTTCTTTCGCGTTCGAGATGTTCCACAATTTCTGGAGAGTGTTGATAAGCCAAATTGATAAAAATCTCGTAGTTTTGATTGAGAAAGTAGTAGATTGGTCCACACCCAATAATCATTGAAATGAGAACTGCCCCAAGGAGATATAGCGAGTATCTCCATTGAAACGAGCTCTTAATGATTTGTATTTTTCGACTTCGAAACCTATAAGCATTGGGTTTCGGTCTTGGTGCACTCCACATGGTTTTATTCTATCTCATTTCATGTTTTGTCTTAGAAATTCAGTGGGTTTAGGCTCAAACATTGACTTCGGAAGGAGGAAAAAACGTCCTAGTCTGAAATACTGACAGTCCAAAGGCTAGTTCGTATTTCTAATCGAGCAATCAGAGTATAAAATAAGTTATGCAAATACGATCACTTGGTCTTTTAATAAGCTTTGTTTTTATCCTGTGTTCCTGTGCGGGAATTGAGAAGCGTATGGAGCAACAGAATAATAAAAATCAGGGTGATAAGCCCCAAGATGGAGTTGAAGTTAGTTTAAAACAAGACCGCAGTGAACTCAAAGAGCTCCGTAAAGATATCCCCATTCAAAAACAACGAGAAAATGATGAGTTGGCTTATTTGTTAAATATGTTGCGTGAGGATCGAGAGATCAACACATCCTCTGTCAGGCAACGATTTAATCGAGAGTTAAGAAAACGCCGGAATATCTACAAAAAAGTTATGAAAAAGCGTAGAGATGAATTCACTAAAAATCAAAAGCGCGCCCGTGAAGAGTTTGTAGCGAAACAGAAGTCGGAGAGAACAAGTTTTAATAGGTCGACAAAAGATCGAGAAGATCGAGCTCAGTTTTTTAGTGAACAGGATCAGGAACGACGAACTTTTTTTGGTGACCAGCGAGATAGCTCCAGCGCTTTTCGAGATGAGACAAATCAGCGTCAAAGAAACTTTAACGATGAAATTCGTGAAAAACAAAAGGAGTTTAATCAGCTCATTCGTGACTATGATCGAAGACAAAGAGAGCGTCGTAAAGCACTTCGAACAGAAAAGAATATGAAAAGAAAAGAGTCTCGAATTTATAAAAATGCTTACAGTAAGGGGCTGAGTTCGGATGATGTCAAAGCCATCCAAGATTTTAATAAAATTCCCCCAGGGCCAGGAATATATTTAGGGGTACCTCGAAAAGGGCAATGACTGTCGATCACATCATGGGCAAAAAAAAGCGTAGCTTTAGGCTACGCTTTTTTTAATTTACCTTTGGACTTTAAGATTACCAAAGTTTGATATTAACGATCACCGGAAAGTGATCAGAGAAACCGGCATTACCGTGATCTAGAGTTTTAAAGTTATAACGAAGAGGCGCTTGCATTTCACCTGTTGAAGCTTGTCTTGTCATAAAAGATGGTGCAACAACTCGGAATGACTCGGGAACGACTTCTATTCGTCGTCCATTCTTTAAATTCTTTGAAACAAGAATTTTATCGAATCGGTTCCAGTTGTCGTCGCGTTCCCAGTAATAACTCCCAATTGGCATAATACCGTTCATTGGGTTTTGTGATTGATCAGAAAGTTGGTGAGCATCTAGCAGAGAGTGTTTCCATTGTGGGTTTTGTAGAAAATCTCTAACTGGGTGAGGCTGCTCTAAAGGAAGAACATTGAAGTCACCTAGTGCGACAACGTGATAGTTTTCTTCACCAACATATTGAGTGCCTGCTTCTATCGCTTCTTGAGCAACTTGAGCCGCGACGATTCTAGAGCTTGTCGGTCCTCCTTGAGATGGCCAGTGATTAACCAACACTGTAAGAACATCAGCAGCTTCAAACCCGCGTACCTGAAAATGAGCTCTCAGGATATCTCTCGTAGCACGACCTAGTCTTGAACTTACATCGATCGAGTCAAAATGTAGAAGTTGAAGGTTTCTCTCACTGTATAGAATCGCCACATCAATACCGCGGTTATCTGGGCCTTCAACAAACACGTATTTGTAGCCTATAGAGCGAGCCATAAAGGCGACGACATCTTCGCTTTCCACTTCTTGTAATCCAATAATGTCGGGTAGAGCACCTTGAGCAGCTAGAGCCTTTTGGAATTGATAGACTTTCACCATTACATGGTCATCAGTCCAATTGATTGTTTCACAAGCCTCTCTGTAAAAAGGATTTGAAATTTCCTTACAGCGAGCTTTGAGTGGGTGATTAATTGGTAGCCATGTCCAGTCCCTTTTGCCTTCGTTGGAAACTGCATTAAACATATTTTCCACGTTGTAGGTCATGACTTTAATTTCATTTTCTTGAACGGGTACCTGGTATCCAGCGTCTGACTCGATGAAGCCCCATTGTGCATATAAATTCTGAGATGTTGTTTGTGTAATGACTAATGCGAATGCAAATAGAATACAGCGTGCCATAAATGACATAAAAGATACCCTCCCCTAACCACTAAATTGTAGGCCTCGACTATTGCCCCAGCCGAAGGTCTTGTCACGGTTTAATCTTTGAAATTTCAGTTTCTAACAGGGCTCTAACATAAGTGGCGCAATGCATTTGTGGTTACATTACGCAAATAATAAGTAGGAATAAACTATTTTCGTTGAGAGCGTCTAGGCGATTTCTTGCCTGATTTTAGAGCTTTGGGCTTACTTCTGGTTTCGCTTTGGCGCTTAGATGGGGTTGTCGTCTGGAAGATCTTTTGTAAGCTCGATTCCGTAAGAATTTTGTATTCACCGCGTTGTAGTTGTCCAAGGGTGAGCTTTCCAATGGCGATTCTTTGCAGCTTTTCGACGTCAAAACCAATTTTTTCGAACATTCTTCGAACTTGTCTGTTCTTACCTTCAGTAATTACGATTCTCACCCAAGACTTTTTAGAGCTGCCTTTTCCTTTGACGATCTGAAGGGATTTGGCGGCGACTTTACCACCCACAATCGAGACACCTTTTTTGAGTTTGTCTAATTGTTCACTGGTCGGCTTCCCACTCAGTTTTGCGAGATAGGTTTTAGGAACTTCTTCTTTTGGGTGGGAAACTGACTGGGCAAACTCA
>CAZFYV010000080.1:0-12667 GCA_964523195.1 uncultured Pseudobdellovibrionaceae bacterium | reverse complement strand
AAAAATGATGACTATCGCTGAAAACCACGTCGTTGAAATGAATTACAAACTGACTTCGACTGACGGAGAAATGCTAGACAGTTCTGAAGGTAAAGGCCCTCTGGCATTTATTATGGGACATCAGAATATCATTCCAGGCCTTGAAAAAGGTATGACTGGAAAAGGTGTCGGCGATAAATTTAAAGTCTCTGTTGCTCCTGAAGAAGCTTATGGAGAGAGAGACGATAGAATGGTTCAAAGCGTACCTAAGGAACACTTTGGTGCGGATGCTGAAAAAATCGAAATTGGATCACAGATTCAAGTTCAAGATCAAAGCGGCCAGGTTATGATCGTTACAGCTGTTGAGATTAAAGAGCAAGAAATTGTCCTTGATGGAAACCACCCACTTGCAGGTGAAACTCTACATTTTGATGTGGAAATTGTTAATGTTCGTGATGCTTCTGAGGAGGAAATAGCTCAAGGCCAGGTCAAAGCTAAAAGTAGCGAGTGCGACCCTAATGGTGGTTGCTGCTAGGATTTATCCAGTTTTTATACACTCCTAAATGCTCGGTTGTGGCCTTATTTGATTAAGGCCTAGCCCTAGGTATCAATAGATTCTTTTAGGGGGTTTTTACGTGGCTTTTACTCGCCTATTTCATCCATTATTCAGTAAAATATAGGAGATGACGCCTCAAGATCTTGAATTCTACGCCACTCTTTCTCTGGCCCTTTTCTGTATAATAGGGGCTTTTGATGGGCTCTATTTTCATCATTTCAAATTCAAACTCTATCGATATATAGAGACTAAACGTGAACATTACATTCATGGTCTCCGAGGATTAGTTTTTACTCCAATAGCACTACTATTCTTTGTCTTTAATACTAGCGGTGTACTTTACCTCGTTGGATTCGCTTTTTTAGCCTTAGATATTGGACTAGAGATCTACGATATTCTCGTCGAAAGAGATGCAAGGACTATTTTTGGTGGTACTCCAATTGGTGAAACACTTAGCCATATCTTTGCCACCCTTTTTCGCGTACTGGCTTTGGGCTTTATCATAGCGAGCAAGCCCCTCTCTAACTTACTTGAATTAAATTTAATCTTTGAACCCCTAGGGAATACGGCATTGGTCACTCTGGGTGCCGGATTCGCGGTGGTTTCGTTTATAGGGGGAATAATGCATTTTATTCCAGTAAAACGAGTTCAATACAAGTCGCTCCAAAGCTCTTTCGATGGAAGCACTGCAACTCAAAAAACAGCCTAGTTTTCTGCTCAAATCATACTAAATTATTCTTGGATTTCCATCGAAACTCCGCAAAAATACCTCATTAGGAGATAGCTATGGGAAAACTAAATTCGGATGATGTTTTGAACTTCTGGTTCAAGGAAACTAAAAAAGAACAACACTATAAAAAAGACCCTGAATTTGACAAACTTATCAGAGAAAAATTTCTCTCAACTTACACCGCAATCACTGCTGGTGAATGCTTCAAGTGGCGTCAAACACCGAAAGGAAGACTCGCTGAAATTATAGTTCTCGATCAATTTTCTAGAAATATGTTTAGAGATCAACCTGAAGCCTTTAAATACGATTCATTGGCACTGGCTTTAGCACAAGAATGCATTCTCCAGGGCGATGACAAAAAAATTCCTGAAGAAGAAGGCCGAAGTTTTATTTATATGCCGTTTATGCATAGTGAGTCTCTTATGATGCAAGAGATGTCACTAGAGCTTTTTAACAATTCAAAGTATGCAGTATCTCATCATGCAATTGTCGCCCGCTTTGGACGTTTTCCCCATAGAAATAGAATCCTAGGACGTGAGAATACACCTGAAGAAACTGAGTTCCTTACACAACCTGGATCGTCTTTTTAGACGAAGGAGTCGAGATGGAAAGTCCATTCGAAAGCTACCATGCCCATATTTATTTTCCACTTGGAGAAACCTCCGAGGTTGAAGCTCTTGTGGAAAAAATAAAACAAAATTTCGATTTTAAAATTGGTACCATTCACAATCGTCCAGTTGGTCCACATCCCATAGGGTCTTGCCAGGTTTTAGTCTCTCAAAAAGATTTTGCTTCTTTTATTCCATGGTTATCAAAACACAGAGGTGAGTTAGATATTTTTGTTCATCCATGCTCCGGAAATGATTTATTAGATCACACTGATTACATTATGTGGCTAGGAAAGAGTTACAAACTCAATATCGAAATGTTTATGGAAGACTGAATCATGGCTAAAAAGATTAAACTTAAAACTTCTAAGAACATTTCAAGCCCCACGAAATTTTTAAATAGTATTGAGGATGACAAACTTCGTAAGGATTCCAAAACCCTAATGAAAGTATTTAAAGAGGCAACTGGGATGAAGCCTAAAATGTGGGGCGAATCAATTATTGGGTTTGGTGAATATACCTATTTTCGGTCCAACGGAGACGAAGGGCAATTTATGGCTTGTGGGTTTAGCCCAAGGAAAAGTGGACCAACCTTATATATCATGCCAGGTTATTCTGATTATAAAGCACTCCTTAAAAAATTGGGGCCTCATAAGTTAGGTAAGTCTTGTCTTTATCTAAAGTCACTTGATGATATAGACACCAAGATCGTAGCTAGGCTGATAAAAATCGGACTAAAAGACTTAAAGAAAAAATATAAAACAAATTATTAGCGAGCTCGATTTGTATCGATTCTTTAAACAACTTATTTATCTTTTAGCCTTTTGGATATATGCCTTTGTAATATCTGCTTACTTCTCGTTATTAGAGATTCTCTCGTTTTTAAGAATAAAACCTCATATACGTCTTGTCGAAAACCCAGATCTATTGTCTCTCTGGTTTGTTAGACTTTGGAATGCAGTTCCACCTAACATGAAGATTTGGTTATCTACTCAAAACAAGGAATTGTATGAGTCGCATTTCACAAAATTTTATATCAACGCCTACCTTCATCGAAACTATAAAGAAGACAATTATCTCAACCAGTTTAAACCTCCCTTAGGAAAACAAACCTACGAATGCTTTCAAGACTTCTTCACACGGGAGTTTGCTGAAGAACCAGATATATCCTCTGACTCGGTTGCACCGGCAGAAGGACTTGTTTGTGACAAACAATCCTTTTTTTCTGAAAAAGTGACAAACATTAAAGGTGAGAATATGGGTCTTCGAAGTGTTTTTGGTTCTAGTTCGCTAGAAATCCCTAATAACTACTTTTTTACCAATATCTACTTAAGTAATAGAAACTATCATCACATACACGCACCAATCTCTGGCACAATTACTAAGATCGAAAAGATAGATGGAGATCTCATAGTTCTGCGGCCATGGTACTACCATCAAAACCCATCAAAACCCGCACTTATAAATGAGCGAGTTAATATCAATATTAAATCGGAAGATGATCTTACTTGGTATCTTTCGATTGTGGGAGGTCCGGTGGTAAATAGCATTATTTTGCCAGAAGATATAAGTATCGGAACACAGGTTTCCATCGGCCAAAAGCTAGCCAGCTTTGAGTTAGGCTCCACATGCTGCATTGCTAGTCCTTTAAAAATTAAAACACGCACTAACGAGGCAGTAGAAATCTTTAGTGATTTTTAACTAGCTCACTTTGCTATTTTTACCTACAATCTGCTCTTGAACTAAATGACTGGAGATCAAAATGGCAGAAGAATATATACCACCAAAAGTTTGGACATGGATTAAAGATGAAGATGCACCTTTTGCCCTCAATAGGCCAATTGCTGGCGCCACCTCTGAAAAAGATCTCCCAGTTGGCAAACACCCCATTCAGCTCTATTCAATGGCTACTCCAAATGGAGTTAAGGCAACTATTTTACTTGAGGAACTCTTAGCTGCTGGCCATACCGGTGCAGAATACGATGCACACCTAGTACATATCCTAGAAGGTGGTCAATTCACAAGCGGCTTCGTAGATGTAAACCCAAACTCAAAAATACCAGCCATGGTAGATCGCAGTGTCGACCCACAAATAAATGTTTTTGAGTCCGGATCTATTCTTCTTTATTTGGCCGAAAAATTTAATGCCTTTATACCAAATGATCCAATGGGTAGAACACAGTGTATGAACTGGATGTTTTGGCAAATGGGTGCAGCTCCCATATTAGGTGGAGGCTTTGGACACTTTTATGCTTATGCTCCTAGCAAACAACAATATCCCATTGACCGATATACCATGGAAGTAAAACGGCAACTTGATGTTCTAGACAGACACCTGACCGACAATAGGTATATGTGTGGTGATCAATATACGATTGCTGATATGATGATTCTTCCTTGGTATGGCGCTCTTGTAAAAAATATGGTTTACGAAGCAGCAGAATTTCTAGAAGCTCATACATACAAGAATGTAGTGAGGTGGACTGAAGAATTATTCGATCGTCCAGCAGTAAAACGCGGCCAAATGGTCAACAAGGCTTGGGGGCCCCTTGAAGGACAACTTCGAGAACGACACGACTCCAGCGACTTTGAACTTCGCACTCAAGACAAACTCGAAAAGCAATAGAGGGTCTAGATTTCTAGCTTAACTAAATCTGCATTAGTCATTATAGACGTTCAGGTGGGAGCTTTTGATGGATTAAAAATCCCACCCGTAAATTACCCTGAAAGACTCATCTCAAACATTAACTCTCTTTTAACATGGTTCCGACAGAACCAAAAACCCATCATCTTTATACAGGATTGTGGAGAAGTTGGTGGTGCTTTCGAAAAGGGAACACCTCAATGGCAAATTCATAACGAAATTCAACCTAGAGACGATGAAAAAGTAATTCTTAAATTCTCGAGCAACGCCTTCAGAGATACTAATTTAAGAGAGGCATGCTTAGAGCTAAGCATCGAAACCTTGGTTCTATGTGGACTTCATAGCGAACACTGCTTTTCTACAACCGCATTAGCCAGCCAGAGATTGGGGTTTAAGACCATATCCGTCAAAGATGGCCATGGAACCTCACAAAAATCCAACGAAATAGCCGATGAAGTCCTATCTTACCAAAATGATTTACTAAAAGGCCAAGGGATCGAGGTCATTACAACTCAAGACATCCTGAAATTAGCAGTTCTCTAGACCCTTTTTCACTGGAAAGAACCCACCTAAACTGTTAGTATCTCGGACAAATTTACTAAGTTTACTTTCTTTCCTGGAGAAGACTCCAAGGCTTCAAAAGCCCTTCTCCTGCAAACCTAAGGATGCCATATGAGCCAAAAAATTACTGTCGCCCACGGAGATGGAATCGGACCAGAAATCATGGAAGCCAGCCTAGATATTATGAAAGCTGCCGGAGCGGATTTAGAATATGACGTTATTGAAATTGGAGAAAAGGTATACAAGGCTGGAAACTCTTCAGGTATTCGAGATGAAGATTGGGACACGATTGCTAGAAACAAAATTATCTTCAAAGCTCCGATCACCACTCCTCAAGGTGGCGGATATAAGAGTCTAAATGTAACAATCCGAAAGACACTTGGACTGTTTGCCAATGTTAGACCAGTTAGATCTCTGCATCCTTATGTGGCTACAAAGCATCCTCAATTAGATACAGTTATTGTTCGTGAAAATGAAGAAGATCTTTATGCAGGTATTGAGCACAGACAAACTCAGGAAGTTTACCAGTGCTTAAAGTTAATTTCTCGACCGGGAACGGAAAAGATTATCAGATTTGCATTCGAACACACAAAGAACCTCGGCCGCAAGAAACTGACTTGTATGACAAAAGACAACATCATGAAATTCACTGATGGTCACTTTCACAAAGCCTTTGATGAAATTGCCAAGGAGTACCCGGGCATTGAGACCGATCATTGGATTATCGATATTGGCGCAGCAAAACTAGCCGCAACTCCGGAAGAATTCGATGTTGTTGTTTTACCAAATCTTTATGGTGATATTGTATCCGATATCGTAGCTCAGATAACTGGTTCCGTAGGACTTGCTGGATCAGCAAATATTGGTCAAGAATGTTCTATGTTTGAAGCGATCCATGGTTCTGCGCCTACTATCGCGGGACAAGGTATTGCTAATCCAAGTGGCCTCCTTTTGGGTGGAGTTCAGATGCTCAATTATATGGGTATGAATAAGGCTGCTGAAAAAATTGAAAACGCTTGGCTAAAAACAATTGAAGATGGAATTCATACTGCTGACATTTATTCAGAAGATAAAAGTAAAGCAAAAGTTAATACAAAAGAATTTACTCAAGAGTTAATCGATAGATTGGGCCAAACTCCAAGCCAGTTTAAGCAAGTGGAATATCCAGAACAAAGTGAGAAGATTTCTATTTCTCTTTCGAAGCCAGCCATGCAAGAAAAGTCTCTAGATGGCGTTGATGTATTTCTTGATGTTCAAGATAGAAACCCAAATACATTAGGCGAAAAACTCACCGCCGCTACCAAAGACCAAGACTTAGAACTGCTAATGATTACCAATCGTGGTGTTAAAGTTTACCCAGATGGGAACCCATTGACTTTTTGTACCGATCACTGGAGATGTCGTTTCAACAAAAAAGAAGGCAAATCTATTGAAGGAAAACACCTTGTCCAGCTCCAAAGTTCAATAGTTGATGCCGGCTTAGAAATAATTAAAACTGAAAACCTTTATCGATTTGATGGAGATCGAGGTTATTCACTTGGTCAAGGGCAGTAATCGAGCCTTAACATGAGTCTGACTATAAAATGGCACTCTATTAGGAGTGTCATTTTTTTATTTTGAGACAAATTAAGAGATATAAGAAAACTAAAGCGTAATTGATTTCTTCGATTTTCGATTACACGACCCAGACCAAGACCTAACTCGTTAAAAAATTGATGAACTCCCTAAAACTTCTGATCAATTAGTCCGAGTAACTTCTAGTAATTCCAGAGCGTTAACTACTTAAAATAGAGGTCCTGTTCATGTTAGAAGCCGTGTGTATTTCCCTAGCCCTTTTTACTGGACTAGCCGCGCGCTTTGTTGGTCTACCACCTCTAGTTGGCTTTCTTGGAGCTGGATTTCTAATTAACTTTTTAGCTCCAAGCTTAAACATCTCTGACGACTTTACTAAAATCCTAAATCATTTAGCCCACCTTGGCGTGTTAATGCTGCTCTTTACTGTGGGTCTCAAATTAAAACTTAAACAAGTTCTAAAGCCCGAGGTTCTCGGAGGAACCGTATTGCACTTTTCACTTGTGGTGGGTGCATTTTTTCCCATCGCCTATTTTGTATTTAGCATGGAATCAAAAGTCGCTTTACTCGTTGCCATTAGTCTCGGTTTTTCTTCTACGGTCTTGGCTGCAAAACTCCTAGCGACTAAAAAAGAACTCTCTGTTTTTCACGGTCGAACGACAATTGGAATTCTAATCATTCAAGACATAATTGCATTGGCCGTCTTAGCAATATTTAGTGGAAAAACGCCTAATTTATTCGCTCTTACTTTGCTTGCTCTTCCACTAATCAGAATAGGTCTTCACAAAATTGTAGATATCGCTGGGCACGGAGAGCTTATGGTTCTCGTATCCATGATGTTATCAGTTGTAGTCGGTGGATATGGCTTTACGGCTATGGGACTATCTAGCGAACTCGGAGCTTTGATCGTAGGTGCATTAATCGCTAATCATCCAAAGTCGAATGAGATCTCAGAAACATTGCTTTCCATGAAAGAACTGTTTCTCATTTGTTTCTTTTTAAGTATAGGAATGTCTGGGCTTCCTAACCTGGAATCATTGGGATTTGCTGCCCTCTTTGCACTTGTGCTACCTATGAAAGCGTTCTTGTTTTTTGGCATACTAGTTATGTTCAAGCTTAGAGCCCGAACTGCATTTCTATCATCGCTAAGTTTAATGTCTTATAGTGAATTTGGACTCATTGTAGCTGCCGCTCTGATTCCTCAATATACTGTTACTATTGCACTCACAATGGCTTTTTCCTATGTGATTTCTGCGCCAATCAATCGATATGCCCACCACCTATTTGAAAAGTTAGATCCAACAATCGGGAAATATGAACTGGATTCAATCCATCCCGATGAGCAGCCTAAAGATCTAAAAGACTCTAATGTATTAATATTTGGTATGGGTCGCACAGGAACAGCTGCCTACAAATTTATGCAAGAAGCCGGATTCAAACCAATTGGATTAGATGCTGACAACTACAAGACTGATTTACACGCTCAAAAAGGAATGAATGTCGTTTTTGCTGATGCAGAAGATAGTCAATTTTGGAAAAGCGTTGATCTGAGTAGAATTGAAGTTGCAATACTTGCTATGGATGACATCGAAGCAAAACTGATTGCTGTAAGAATGCTCAAAAGTAGAGAATTTAGCGGACCAATTATTTCTCACTCGTTATATGAAGACCATCAACAAAGAATCTTAGAAGCGGGTGCGACTCACACTTATCTCACAATGTCTCAAGCCGGTGTGGGTTTAGCAGAGTGTGCAATTCTCGCACTGGATGATGGTGAACCAAACTCGGGAAACGTACCAAATGGCAAGACCGAGGCTTTATTCCCTAAATCCGCTTAAATCAGTTTCTTCACTATTTTTTATGGGCTTGGATTCTTTAAGGCTGTTCTAACAATTTTTGAAAACTTATCTACTTTTTGTTTTTGTCGATTTCCAGCCTTGTAACACTCGTAAATCGTATGTTTGCCAAACCCCTTCTTTCCTATATCTTCGAAACTTACTTTTTCAATGGAATTATTTCGAACATCTTCTTGAGCAACTCTTGCAGGCAATACGCCTATACCTATGCCCTTTTTTATAAACTCACGACATACTTCAAAACTATCCAGCTTAAATTCTTGATATTTTTTAGAGTAAGGTAGTAAGAAACTATCTAGACTCTGAGTGTTCGTTACAAAGGCACCACCCACATAAATAAGGTTAGACTGAAAACTCTTCTTTTTTGTGCTGGAATAAAAACTATAGTGATCTGAATAAAGAGCTTTAAGCTCAACATCTTCGATTAATCTCGTAGTTTCCGGCTCTACTAAGATACAATAATCAACCTCACCCGAAACTAGAAGCTCAATATTCTCTCTTGTTCTTTGTGAAACAAGTTTTAAATTGAGGTTTGGAAACGTCTTGGCACTTAAAGCAATAATCGCAGGCCAAAAATATCTGGCGATACTATCGTAGGTTCCTACCGTCAGTAGACCTGACATTTTGTCCCTGGGGTTTCGAAGCTCCGATTCAACTTGCTCCATCTCATAGAGAGTTTTCTTTGCAAAATCATAGAGCATATCAGCAGCTGCTGTGGGCTCTACTCCTCTTTTTCCTCGAATAAAAAGCTCTACATCTAATGCGGACTCCAACTGCTTAATTGCATAACTCAAGGGTGGCTGACTCATGTTTAAAACAGTCGCTGCCTTTCGCATATTTCTATTCTCGTAAACGGCTATAAATACAGGTAATTTCTCGGAATGATCCCTTAAATTCATGATATAAATATTATATCATATAATTCAAAAAACAGTAATTTTCTTTTTATCTGGGCTCCCCTAGCTTAGGCAGCAACAGGGAGAAATCATGAAACACTTAGATACCTATAATTCCAACTCAAACAGACCAGTATCAGGGCAAATACCAAGTTCGATTCTTAGCGAAAATTTTAACCTCACAGGACAGGCCAACCCAGAGTATAAAAAGATCTCTAGATCTGAGATTGAAGGGATTTCCTCATTAGCAGTCGAAGGTAAAGAGACTTACCTCGGTGAGCTGAGGAATTTCAAAAATCACTCCTACCTAGAAAAATTTCTCCCCGAAGACTTCTCAATTGGCTGGGTTAAGTTACCCTCAGGTCAAACTCTGGAGCCACACTTTCATCCTTGTGCAAGCATGATTATTGTTACTAAAGGATTGGGACGCTCCCTCGGTGACTCCGAAATACCATTGAAGGAGGGAGATATTATACATATCCCAGCCTGGAACCTCCATGGTTTTCAGGGATTGGGTGAAGGAGGATTTGAAGGGCTAAGTATTCAATTTCAAGAGACGGCTATTTTTGAATCAGAGAAAACACCCGAGACCACTTATATAGATAGAGAGAAAATTCCACTCAAAGACCGAGAACTCATCAAATTTAGTCGTGAGGACTTTGATGAAATTAACTCTGTAAAGATTGATGGAAAACAAAAAAACTTAGGAATCGTAAAAAATTTTAGATCTAACGATCTATTAAATAAAATTCTACCTCCTGTATTTAGCGCTGCCTGGGTTCATCTTAAGGATAAGGAGGTTCTTTCAACTCACCAACATATAGAAAAAAGTATAATCTTGATTACAAATGGATCAGGAAGAGCGAATAATGGAATATCTTTCGAGGAGTTAAAGACAGGAGACGGAGTGTTCGTTCCGAGTTTTGCTCCCCATGGGTTCGAAGGAACTGATAAAGGGTTTTGGGGACTTTCAATTCAGTTCAGTGAATCTTCTCTATACGAAGACCCTTCTAATCCCCGAGTACAGTTTCAGTCTGGCTTTGAGCGGCTCAAAAAAGCAAATGAAATTAAGTTCAGGGAGCTCGTTAATCTGCCTATTTTTGATATCCCACCAGAGGAATTTCAAAAAAAACCTGTGGCTAAAAAGCGATTACTTGACTGCTTACAAACAATCAGTCGTAATTTTCAAACTTTAATGTTTTCTAGAGTCGCCCTTGCAAACTCGTCTGACTATAAAAAAGTATTCATTGAACATCTTCTTGATGAGATCGGTCATGATACAAGCCTCGAGGAAGAACGAGGAGATAGTTCTGAACTTTGGGATCCTATTCTTGAAGCGAGTACCTCCTGGTTTTTAGCACAAAACTATGTCGTCGATGACCCTAAAAGGATTATCATGGTTTCAATGATCTTAGAGAAATGTGCAGGTAAGTTTTATACTCACTTTGCAAACATCCTCAAGGATGAACTATCCAGTGAGCACATTGAAAATCACAGTGATGCAGATCCTTATCATGAAACCCTTGGGGTCAATCTCATAGAGCGAGATTGTGAATATCGAGCAGAGGAGTTTATTGAGTTTCAAAATAGAGCATGGGATATGCTAATTCTTTACATTCGAAGAAAGGGAGAGTTGGTTAGTGAGGTACTTCGCTAAGCATCGCACTTTCGAACTAAAGCTTCAAAAAAGACCCTAATTATAAGGCCTTATAACCCAACAGATTTCCTTGAGATTTCAGCCCCCCCGCGGTAAACCTATTAGCTACCGTGGGGGACAATAAATTCATGTATAAACTAAGAGATTACCAACAGGAAGCTGTGGATAAAACTCTGGATTACTTTAGAAAGACTAGAGATCCGGCAGTCATTGTGCTTCCCACCGGTGCTGGTAAAAGCTTAGTTATAGCAGAGTTAGCGCGAATAGCCAGTGGCCGTGTTTTAGTCCTCGCCCACGTCAAAGAACTGGTAGAACAAAATCACCAAAAGTATGAAAGCTACGGCTTAGAAGCTGGTATTTATTCCGCAGGCTTGAGTAAAAAAGAGTCGCATCAAAGTGTCATTTTCGGAAGCATACAATCTGTTGCTCGAGCCAGCGACGACTTTTTTAATGACTTTACTTTGGTAATAATCGATGAGTGTCACAGAGTTGGTTTAGAACAAGAAACACAATATTCACAAGTGATTAAAAAACTTCAGGCAGATAACGAAGGGCTTTGTGTACTTGGTCTTACTGCTACCCCCTACAGAATGGGCCTCGGCTGGATTTTTAACTACAGTCACTTAGGAGTTGAGCGCACGAAAGAAGCTCGTTTCTTCAAAAATAGTGTATACGAACTTCCTCTCGATTATATGATTAGGAACAAGTATTTAACTCCACCGGTAAAGATTGAAATTCCCGTAACTTGCTATGATTTTTCCGAGTTGATGGAAGGTGGAAGGAAGTTTACAACCAGTGAAGTAGAAGAGGCTCTTCAAAATCAAAGGCGACTAACTCCATTGATTGTGAAAAACATTGTGGATATTGCGGAAAAGTATGACCGAAAAGGGATCATGATTTTTTCAAGCACTGTTAATCACGCAAAGGAAATTTTGGAACATCTTCCTGAGGAACAGTCAGAGATTGTTGTGGGTGACACAAGCTCAGTCGAGCGAGATCAGATTATTGAAGATTTCAAAAATAAGAAAATTAAGTACCTTGTTAATGTTTCCGTATTAACCACGGGATTTGATGCCCCTCATGTGGATGTGATCGCAATACTTCGGCCGACCGATTCAGCAAGCCTCTATCAACAAATTGTTGGTCGCGGTCTAAGATTATCGGAAGGTAAAAAAGATTGTTTAATTCTAGACTATGCTGGGGTCACACACGATATATATTCTCCAGAAATTAGTGATAAAAAGCCAACTCCCGAATCAGTAAGTGTTCCGATTCCTTGTCCAAAATGTGGTTTTGAGAATAACTTCTGGGGCCGCGTAGACGATGATGGAAATATCATGGAGCATTTTGGGAGAAAGTGTAAAGGCGGAGTTTTCAACGAAGAGATTATGAAATTTGAACCTTGTGGTTATCGATTTCGATTTAAAATTTGTCCAAACTGCCAAACAGAAAACGATTTAACTGCAAGAGAATGCGAAGAGTGCAGTGAAACTCTGGTTGATGCTGACACCAAACTAAAACAAGCTCGACTCTCTAAAAATGCACATATTCTAAAACCTGATTCGATTGAACTGCAGGAACGGATCGATAAACGTGGAAAACCATATC
>CAZFYV010000079.1:0-12720 GCA_964523195.1 uncultured Pseudobdellovibrionaceae bacterium | reverse complement strand
TCCATTCTCTAACTGGAAAAGTAGATTCTAACTTAATAATGATGTCGATTGTACTCAAATACCTTCTATTGGTTTCTTCAAATGAAGCCAAAAGTGGGTAGCTCATAAAGAGTACAAAACTAATGATTAAATAACTTTTCATTTTTCTCATTGGGAGTACCCTCTTTAATCCACCAATTAATAAGTTCTATATCTTTTTCTGTTGGTCTCCAAGATGACCACTTTGGTGGCATAGTTGGTTTCCACGTCTGATGGCCAAACTTTTCTAGATCTAATTCTTTTGAAATGCTTTTTATCCATTCACTGTGGGAATCTAAATTTCCACCGATAGGCCATTTAGTGAAATCTGCCATTGGTATAAAGGCGCTACTGTTATGGCAACTAACACATGTTTTGAAAACAGATTTAATATGAGTGATCTTCTGTTGAAATTCTGACTTCGGCTTTAAACGGGTTTTAAACTCATCTGATTTAACAAGAAATGATACAAAATCATTTACTTTAAAATTCATATTCTGAAAGGTTTCAGAAAGTTCTGATAATCTTGTCTCAGAAAGCTCCATATCTTTGCCAATATACCATTTCCAGAAATTTTGAACTTGGCACCTTGCGAACTCAGGTTGTTCTACTAAACGGTCAGCGAGCTCACCAATACCTGCCACAGGAATATTAACTTTTCTTTTGTCATATCCAGTGAATGCCAACGCACCTTTTGTTGCAAATGGCGATAGAAATCTACCAGATGAGAGTAGGGTTTTCCCCATCGGATCAAGCTTTTGGTGGCACTTCATACAGTCTGCTCTAGTTCCATGTAGTTTCTCTGCGTCTTTGAGTTCAGAAACGAGCTCTTCTTCTTCCTTTGATAATCCATCGGGTAAAAGGAGATTAAAAGCTTCCATGTCTCCATCTTTAGCTTCAGGAATGGCTGCTGTCATAGGATCGCAAAGAAAAACTCGAAAAATAGCAGCAGCTCGTTTTCTATTTTTATTAATACTGGAATTCGTATAGCGTCTGAAAAAAGGTTCTGTGGTAATGATGCCTGCAATTCTAGGATCGTCGTCTTCGAAACTTAAACTCATTTTTTCAACAGTCTTTAATCCATCGGAACTGCTAGCATTGGTATCGGTACTATTGGGACTGATACGCACGATACCGGACAGTTCTTTGGGCAAAAATTGAGATGCGACAGCACCGTAAAATCCATAGTCTGAACCTGATTCTGTAATACCTTTTCCTGACTTGACTCTGTGAACGGTGTAAGACCTTGAGGTCAATAGTTCGCTCCAGGGTCTATTTTCCTTAACGATTGTTTTTACTAGAGAGTTGAGAGCATTGTTTTCGTCAGCTCTTATCATTTCATTTATTTCGTAAGAATTGGTATTGTCATCACTCTCGTAGACGTATTTAGCTCTAGATGGCAAATTCATTGGTAATCTATTGGATGCATTGATCATCAACAATTCGTGAAATTTATAGACCAGTTTAGTTTGGTAAAAAGCTGTTTCAGTGAGTTTTATTATTACCGAATCAAAAAATTCATCTTGCTTTCCATTTTCAATAGCTGTTTGAAGACTTTTGTACATTTCTGGTGATGGATTTGTTCCAGATAAACTATTTGTTAATTTATGAAGATAAGCGTAATCGTCTAAAACGATAGTATCTGCCATTCCTAGGCTGACATTCAAAGAAAACAAAATTGAGAGAATTAAATTATATTTAATCATTTAATCATCTCCATTTGTTCTGCCAGGGGATCAACATAGTTTTCATTTCCGTAATTGTTAAAACGTTCTATTACTTCCGGGTTTAAACTAAATAGAGTGGCCGTGATTCTGTCAAACTCCTCTTGAGTTGTAGCTATGTAGGTCTTATAGCTTTCTTCTTCAGGATCTTCATTTTGAAGAGATGCAAAGATCTTAGAGTTATCAGGTTGAAGATTTATAGTACAAACTTCCCCATCATTATTTTCTTTTACAATTGTTGATGCTTGGGAAAGTAGAAATGGTGGAAATCTAAAGAAAAAACCACTCTCTGCATAAAGGTGATCGACCTTTTCCCACATAAGGGTTCTTTGCTCAACTTCAGTTGCGGTTTCTTCTTGGAGTTCAATTCCCATGTATCCAAAGGTAAATCGATTTTCGTTGATACCTGTCTCTTCATTATCTTGATTCCGTTCAAGGTCCCATGAAAAGAGTTTTATATTATTTTGCGAGTTGGCTTGTGTAATGGAACCTGTTTGCAACTTTTTGTCTAGCCAGGAGAATTCTTCACAAATTAATTTTGGATTTTCTATTGTTGTACTTTGATATTGAAAATACTTATCGTGAAAGTTTATAAAAGCTGTGTTTTCAATTTCATTGTTGTTGATATAAACTAAATTTCCCAATTTAGATTCATCTGGATGCTCAATCCAAACGGCCTTAACATTATGAATGTCTACTTGGCTTTTGAGGTGGCAAGCTGTATCGATTTTACCAGTGCAAAGATTTTCAGTGATATTAAAATCTGTTACTAGATTCGTGTTTAATTTCGAATAGATTTGAACCTCAGCGACTCTGCCGTCACTAATTGAGAGCCGAATTGGCTTACCTACTTCCCAATCAAGGGAAGCCGATAATAAGTTAGGTTCTTTAATGTCTTCACCCTCAACTTGAATCTCTGCATAAGAGACTGAGCAAAAGAACAGACACAATAGAAATTTATTAATCATCCAAACACCTCATAAACCTTTAATAATGCGATGCATTATATTAGGCAAGTAGCCGAATGAACTAAGGTTTTTTTTTCAAAAGTGACATTCTAGGGGTGAGTTTGAAGGAATTTCCTGATCCAAAACTAAATTTTGGAGAAGAACTTTTCAACTCTTAGATTAACAAACTCAGGGAAGTCTAATTGGGTACAATGACTACCGTAGGGCACATTTAAAAGCTCTGAATTTGGAATCTTTTCAAGCATGACATCTTGATGTTCTCTAGGTGTAACCGCATCTTTTTCGCCTGATACAACGAGAGTTGGACAAGTAATTGAAGGAAGAATTCCCTCACCGTCATAGTGAAGCATATCTTCAAATAGAGTAGTAAATACATCGAGATCCACAAGTGAAACGCCTCGAGTATAGATCTCAATGTCTTTCAGTGCTGTTAGAGAAAAATTAAATCCGCCCGCCAAAGACAGAGAAGGACCTGCAAGAGGGTTTAACAAAAGCCTTTTCCATATAGCCGTTGTGATATGGGGAGCTTCGTGGTGCCCCTGTTTGAATAAGTAAAAAAACTGTTCCAAAAAGTCTGTGATTCCAAACATACCTTTAATGGGATTTCTTACAAACCCGTTTACGAATACTAAACTTTTAAAAAATTCAGGATAGTGTTCATAGGTTTTTAATAAAATTGGAACCCCCAGGCTGTGTCCAAAGAAGTGTGCCTTTTGAATGTCGAGATGATGACAAAGTAAACTAATATCTTTGGCTATTGCAGCGATCGATAAGTTCTCTTCCTGTATTGGGGTGGCAGTATTGTGGTGACCACGGTAATCAAAAAGTATTGTTTTGTAGTTGTTTTTTGAGAAGTAATTTACTTGATGAACCCAGTGATTGAACTGGCAAGCAAGGCCATAGGCCATTATTATGGGTTCGCCTTCTCCTCTTACTTCGAAGTAAGTTTTGTTTCCATCAAAGCTATTAAAATAACCAGTTTCCTTTTTTATTCTCACAACTAACTCTCTTTAAACAGCTTTGAATTTAACTCGGATTACGTTTGAAAAGATGGAAATATAATCACCGCTATTTAGTATTTCTCTTTCACGCATTTTTTTGTTTATCAATACTCGGTCTGGATAACCGGTTTCAAAAATAGGTCCGGCTCGGTCAGGAATAATTTTAAAACAGATATCTGGTGCATTGGGATCGGTCATGCGGAACTCCAGAGAGTCTGCACCAATCTCTCTTGGGCCATATCCGATGGTCCATTTAGTTCCGGTCTGCTCCCCTTGGGTGAATTCTAGTTCGATTACTGGAGTAAATGGATTTAAATCGTGTTTATTTTTAGGTGCTTTTTTGGCAGCTCGTCTTGCGGTTTGATCGAGAAGCAAATGCCAGTCTGTCTTTAAGTTAACTTTTGTTTTTTGACCTGTTTGAACGACTTTAAAGATCGTTCGGCCCATTTGAAAGAGTTGCCCGTCTTTGAGTTGTATCTCTTGAACGCGTTCGCCATCGATTTTGATCCCATTAGTTGAGCCGGCATCCTCAATGACATAGTCATTTAGCCCTCTTCGAACCACTCGGGCGTGAAGGCTAGATACCTTAGAATCCTTAATTTTGAAGTCGGCTTTGCTTCTACCAAAAGTGAGCTGATCTTTTACCTCGATCTGCTCCCCTTTCTGAGCTCCTTCAATGATTTCAATAAGATAGGCCATGTACTCAGAATAACGGCTCCTCCCCAGACTGAAAAGAGATTAAAGGAAACCTGGCCTGGGCTGGACTAAAATAGAGGTGATCCACTCCCCCCAGCCTAAGTAATTGATATTATTGGGATTTACAGTGAATAAAAAGCCTATATTTTAAGCAATCCCCTATTGAAGCCCCTGATAAGACATGGTATGACTTCGCTTTTGAATAATCCTTGCTCTTAGACATGGGGTCTATTGGGCTAGTAACCGAAAGGATCCGTTTATGTTTCAACCAACTCCTGTTGAAGCCAAAAGAAACTATGAAGCTGTGATCATCATGCATCCGGACGCTTCAGAAGAAGAACAAAAAAACCTTTTCAAGAAAAACAAGTCGATTATTGAGTCATTCAAAGGTGAATTCAACCATGTTGATACGTGGGGAAAGCGTCGTTTGACAAATCCTATCGATAAGCACAGAAAAGCGATCTACTTTCACTCTTCTTTTACTGCAGATCCAACTGCGATCAAAGAATTAGAGCGTGTGATGAAGATCAACGACAAAGTTCTTCGTGTAGTTCACACTCGATTGAGTGAAAAGCAAACTATTCAGAAGCACATGGAAACCTACAAAGAGATCTTAACTGAATCTATTCGTCGTGAAAAAGAACGCGAGTCTAAGTTTCAAGCTAAGAAAGCTGCTCGTGCACGTGGCCGAGACGGTGGACCTCGTGATGGTGGCCGTGACAGAGACGATAGACCAAAGAAGAAGCCAGCTGCAGATAAAGAGTAATTCTGAGTCTGTTGAGTTAGTGGGAATTTCCAATGGAAGCGTCTTCTCAAAATCAATCTCGATTGGGACTGTTTTTATTAGCTGGATTTTCAGTGGCTCTTTCACACATAACTTTTCTATTTGGTGGGATTCCGTTGCGATTGCTTTTTATCCGCGCAGGTTCTGCTAGATACTGGTTAATTTCTTCTTTTTTAAGTATTAGCTTATTGGCCTTGGGGTCTACTTACGCACCTTTAGGCATGTTGTTCTTCTCTCTCGTAACTCTTATCGGAGTTTACTCGGAAGCAGAACAAAGATTAAAACTAGATCGGTTTTTAGCGAGTCTTATTTCCGTTATTGCCAGCTCTGGACTTATTTTAGGTTTTTTGTTGGTTTGGAGAGAGATGAGTGATCAGTCACTGACAGAGCTTGTAAAAGCCCAGGTGGCGCAAGTGGTAGCAATGGTTAATAACCCTGAGGCCAACAAAGAAGAGCTTTCTAGTTTATTGTTTAAAATTTCACCAAGTTTGGTCATAAACGTTTTGTTTTCGGCTCTAGCTTTAAGCTTCGTTTATGAAAGAGTTTGGTTGAAAGGTAAGAAGGTTTTAGAGTTTGGAAAACTAGAGAATCTTCTAGAATTTAAAGTCCCAGATCACCTGGTGTGGCCATCGTGTGGTTTAGCTTTGGGAGCCTTTACAGATTTAACTGCGGGCTTACCTATTGCTCAGGGATTTTGTTTAAATGGCTTTATTGTTTTTGCTGGTCTTTATTTTTTTCAGGGTTTGGCAATAACAATACAGATTATGAGATCATTAAAATTTGCCGGATTTATTCAGGCCTTAATGTTGGTTCTCTTAATTGGTCAGGCTTATTTTTTAAGTTTTATTGGATTTATAGATCTGTGGTTTGATTTTAGAGGAAGACTAAAAAAGACTGCAGAAGAAAAAAAATTAAAGTCTAAATAGGGGCTAAATCATGAAAGTTATTTTATCAAAAGACGTAAAAGATCTCGGTAAAGCTGGTGACCTAGTAAGTGTAAAAAATGGTTACGCGAGAAATTTCCTGTTTCCAAGAAAATTGGCAATGGAAGCTACTGAGACGAAAGTAAAAGAGTTTAAGCACCTTCAAAAGGTCGCTGAAGCAAAAAGAAAAGCGGCTGTTTCTGAGCGCCAAGCTTTAGTTGAGAAACTTACGGGTCTTAACTTGAAGTTTATCGGTCAGGCTGGTGAAACGGATAAGCTTTTTGGCTCTATTACAAATATGGACATTTCTAATCAGCTTGAAAAAGAAGGTTATTCAGTTGATAAAAAAGACATTGTTTTAGAAGACCAAATTAAGATGCTCGGGCAGCATAAAGCCTTAGTTAAATTAGGTGAAGGTTTAGAAGCTGAATTAACAATTACTGTTGAACGCGAGAATTTACAGTAAATTGATTTAAGCCCTTTTATTCATTAGGGAGTCCTTATGGGCTCCTTTAGTGAAGGGATTAGAGCGCTTTCTAAGCGCTATATTCATCTTTAGCTTTGATAAGCACTTCTTGAACATAATCCGCAAGGATCACCCTTAAGTCATCTAGGGTTGTGTCTGATGTATCTTTTCCGGCTTGGCTTACGAGTCTGTTCAATTCATCTGATACGAGATTTTCTGGCAGTCCTGTTGCCTCTGAAATTTCGCTTAACAATTTATCGCCCATTACTGGTCTCCTCATCCATGAGTCAGCTTCATTAAAGTCATATTTTTAAAACTACACAAGAGGGTCTAGTGGGCTTTTTGAAGGATCTGGACTATATCCCACCGTTTCGTCTTGCTTTTACTTCTAGGGGCTTATCGAGGGCAATCTATAGTCTAGAAAGGTGCTCTCTAAGTACCCGAAATTATGTAATCCATTTAGGATTTCATCATGAGAATTTTATTGGTCATATCAGTATTATTTTTTTCTATAGGATCACACGCCATGAAACCAGCACCTGTTACCGAAGATTTCGAAGTAAAATTCAAAAAATCAAAATACACTGTTGAAGCACTGTATGATGAGAAAAAAACCCATATTAAAGATAAGTCTGGTAAAATCGTTTGGTCCCTCGATGAATATATCGCTAAAAAACGCCCCTTCATTTCTCCTGATGGTAAGACTCTAATCTTATTTGGTGATGATTTTGTCGGCTCCAATATTACTACTGGAGCCTATCTGAGAACTGGCCCTAACCCCATTTATTTTGAAGTTATAAAAGAGGGTAAGAAAACCTTAACCGTAAAACATCTAGATGTTTACGAGGTATCGGTTGCAGATCTAACCAAAAAATTCGATATGCGAGAAAAGGGTGGAGGCTGGGTCAGTCTTTATGAGCTTATTCAAAATTATGAAGATCTAGGTCAGGATATAGATTGGGATAAGAATTCAATTAATTTGAAGCTTCTCACTAAAAAAACTAAAACCATTGAATTCTAATTTATTTTTTTTCTGTTATAACCGACAAGATGATCTCTTTTAGCTGAGCTAGCATTTCAGCCGTTTCTCCATCTACATGATCAGATGTACTTCTAAGCTTGAAGACTGACTTTGTTATAATGACCAGTTGCTTGTTGAGTTTGTCGACGTTTTCTTCAATATTTTTGGTTCTAGTATCCAAAAAATCAATATGGCTATCTAATAGCTCTATCTGAGCGTTGATAGACGTTTTTCCAGCACTGTTCGCTGATTTCTTAGCGGCTTTGAGGGTTCTTTTAATATTTTCTATTTTATCTTTTATGAGAGCTGCAATATCCAGTGATCTACTTAGAACTGTTAAAGATTCCAAAATACGAGGTTCACGATTCGATAAAGCTTCAATAAGTGCAGAAACCTGTCCGGGTGAAACTTGAGGCGTTTTATCTTTGTCAAAAGTCATTATGTATCTGAATAGTTCATCAGCAACCAAAGCAGATCTCTGCAGATGTGACATCGTAATCAAGTCAAAGCGTAAAGAGAGTTTTAAGAACGGAGCTCCGAGTTCAGCAATTTCACCGATTTGAGGGTTTTCACCGAGTTCACTTGGAATTTCTAAAACTTCACTCGAAGATATAGGGTCTGCTTCAGGTAAGGATTCTATCTGTTTAGTATCTGCGTCTGTTTCGAGATAAATTGGTTCTTTATTAGAGGTACTTTCATTGATCAATTTGCGGTATTGTTTTGCTAAACCTCTTTTACGCATATGATTGCGAGTCCATCTTACAGGATTGGCTAGAAATTTCTCAAATGAAACTTGGGTAAGGTATTTGGTCCATTTTGCACCATGGAGATATGGTTTTTGAAAAGGGTGTTTTTTCCAAATGGAAGGAGCCGTTGCACCAAGGTAAATTCCTAACCATAGGGGTATGGTACCTGTTCCGACTGCTACACCAGCACCAATTCCACCTACGACCCACGTGAATAGTGTACTAAAAAATATGGCTTCATCGTCATTCCAAGGGTCGGATTCAATCCAGTTTTCAAATGCATTGAATTGGGCTTTATATTTTTCTAAATTTTCTTCATTTATGTTACCGATTTTATAAGGAGCCTGGAAGTAACTTAAAGAATGAAATACCAAGGCCTTAAATACAGAGTCACCTAAAGGTTGTTTTAGAAGTTGAATTAAACTATTGCGATGTTTTGTATAGGTTCGCCCTGAATAGCTAAAGCTATTACGGCCTAGTCGTTCTCTAATGCTCTTAGCCTGGCTTTCAGCGGCGACACTCTCAACTCGGGTACTTCTCACTGAAAACTCTTGAAAGATGAGTTCTTGAAAATCTTGAGTTAATGTTGTGAGAAGCTCTTCACTCCATTCTTCGTCTGTTGGTGCATCTTTTTGCTTAAGAAAATTAACGAGAGATTGATAAAAGTAGCTACTAAAAAGTAGTCCACTTCTATTTGCAACAAAACCTTTGATAGCGTCCACTGATTCGGGATAAGCCGCAAAGTAGACCCCTAGAAAAGATGGGTCTGTATAATTCATATTAGAAAGTTCAATAGCTCCTGTGTTTACCACCAGGGCTTTACTTTGTTGGTTTTGTTTTTCTGGGACACTGATCACAATTTCACGGGAATCACTGGTGGATTTAGCGTGAAATGCTTGATCACAGGTGAGAGCCCATGAAAGCGAAGATTGGAAAATAAAAGTCAAAAATAGAAAAAAGACTGAGCTAAGTCTCTGAGTGAAAACCAACATAAATCCTCCGAAGCCCAATAGAGGAGCAACCTATATACCAGGAGAGAATGAACTGATTGGATTTGAGGTGCAAAATAGAGCGATTATCGGCCCTTAGGGAATCAAAAGGGCCTGAGAATTGATGCTGGTAACAAAACTGATTGGTCAGAAACTAGAAGGTGCCGTGCAAAGAAACTTCAAATCCTTGCATGGTTAGATCTGCTGAAAACCTGCCATCTTCAATATAGTTATTGAGCATGACATAGCCGGCATTGATTCCGAAATTCTTAGTGATCTGTAGGCCACCACCGACTTGAAATCCAAAACCTGGATCGATAAGGTCCACATCGTCGAGTTGCCAAAAGTGAACATTTGGCCCAGCAAAAGCATAGATCATTGTGTTTAATCCGAAAGTAGCATTTGCTTCGAGACGACCTGAAAAAGAGCTTTCAGTAAATTGTGTATAGATAGCACTTCCCATAACTCCAATATTATTAACCGGAATATAAGCGTATCCACCGCCGATTCCAAATTGGTGTTCAACTTCGCCATCTAAAGTGTCAACAGTTCTGCGATCGATACTCAGGCTTGCATCACCTTGAAGAATTGATTTTATTAGACTAATTCGAAATCCATTAGATGCACTCCAAGAAGTCTTCTTTTCAAAGGTTCGATTGGTTGAAATGCGTTGGCTCGCAGGTGCAAGAGGAGTTGGATTTGCAGCACTATTATCAAAGGCTGGAGTTTGATCATCACCTGCAACGAGAGCAATTCGTTTTCCTTTGCGTAACATTTTTTTATTTTCACAAAGCTTAGTGGAGAGAATCGCACTTTGTTTGTTGTTCTTTAAAACCTCTAGCTCACATCGATTTCCAAGGCTGACCATTTGGCCTTTTCTCATAAAACGAGCTTCTTTAGTTTTAATAAGAACCATCGTTTTCTTTGCGTTGACCGACTTAATTTTCGCCGAAATTATAGACGCTTGCCCACAAATTGGGACCAGTGAAAAAATCAAAAGGCTAATAATTACGCGTATTTTCATGCTTTTCTCCTAATAAGCCCAAGCTATTTGCTGTATTTCCTATTAGGTATCGCAAAGACTGTTCCAGGGAGTTGTAATCAGCCTGAAATTAGAAGGATTTTTGATTATATATTCATTTAGTTAGGTGCAAAGTTTTTGGGTTTGCCGCCGCCAATTGGCGTAGGTTGCACAGGTGGTGGAGAATCCGGGCCTGGATCAAGTGGATGTACTGGAGGTCCTTCCCAACGACCGAATCGACCGTATTGACCTTCCCATTTAAATTTCAATTCACCGACTGGACCGTTACGGTGTTTACGAACAAGGACTTCGGCCATACCTTTAACATCAGGATTGTCTGGTTCGTAATACTCTTCTCTAAAGAGCATCATAATTAAATCCGCATCTTGCTCGATTGATCCAGATTCACGAAGATCCGATAAAACAGGTTTTCTTTGATCACCAGTTCTGCCTTCAACACCACGGTTAAGCTGTGCAAGCGCAATTACTGGAACCTGAAGTTCCTTGGCAATGGCTTTTAAGTTCTTAGAAATTTCAGCGACCTCTCGTTCACGACTGTCAACTTTGCGTTTCAGTTCCATGATCTGAAGATAATCGATGACGATCATATCAAGTCCATGCTGAGCCTTTAGTCGTCGACATTTTGCTCTGATTTCGTAGGGACTAATTCCAGATGTATCATCAATAAAAAGAGGTGCTTCGGCCATCACAGAAGCTTTTTCAATAAGCCTTGGCCAATCGTTGTCTTTTATACGTCCAATACGAATATCACCGAGGTTTACTTTGGCTTCTGACGCAAGCATCCTCATCATTAACTGCTCTTTAGCCATTTCCACAGAAAAGAAAGCAACATTCTTTTTCTGCCTAAAAGCTACGTTTTGCGCAATATTCAAAGAAAATGCAGTCTTACCCATAGAAGGACGTGCAGCAACAATCACTAGATCACCAGCTTGAAATCCTGCTGTTAAATTATCTAAGTCTTCAAATCCAGAAGGAACACCAGTAAAATCGTCAGTTCTTGTTGAGAGCTCAGTCAGTTTATCAATACTAGCTTTTATGAGTTCAGCTGCACCGACCAAACCTTTACGTTCTTCGTTGTTTTCAGCAAGTGCAAAGATCTCACCTTCGACTTCGTCAACAAAACCTTCAACAGTTTCAAAGTCGAGATTGTAAGATCTCTCAATAATACTAGTGCCCTTAGCTATGAGTCGTCTTAGAAGTGATTTCTCCTTAACGATTTTAGCGTAGGAAATAATATTAGCAGCAGTTGGAACACGGTCCATAAGCTCAGCTATAAAAGAAGCTCCGCCTATGGAGTCGATTTCCTGCTTTTCATTGAGATAATCATTGATAGTAATAAGATCTGCGGGCTGTCCCTTACTATTTAGGTCCGCCACAGCATTATAGATTTTTTGGTGGCTCTTTAAATAAAAATCCTCAGCTTTCACCACATCAGAAACACCCATAAATGCATCTGGGTCGAGCATTAGACCACCAAGTATGGCCTCTTCTGCTTCTTTGTTGTGTGGTGGAACTTTAGGATTCAATGTAAGCAGCCTCCGTATGCCTTGCTCTAAATATTAGAACAAACTTAAGCGTTTTTGCTCAATGGAAAATTTTAAAAAGTTGGCGGGCCAATAACTAGGCTGCTCAATCGTGGAGACCCGCTGATGCTATTTACTTTATGAGAACGCTCTACGGACACGTATTTTATACGTATCCATTTTCTTTTTTAAAGTATTGCGGTTGATCCCGAGTAATTGTGCCGTTTTGACTTGGTTGCCATTGTATTGCTCGAGAGCTAGCTCGATCAAAGGTTTTTCAACTTGTTCGATGATAATATTATAGAGACCGTTTAATTCGATATCAGCTTCTTTTTGTTGTTGAAAGAGAACCTCAAGTTTACTCTTAACAAGTTTCTCTAAACTTACAGATTGAAGATTAGCAACAAACAAATTATTCGACTGATTCAAACTCGGTGTCATATCACTCCCCAACCAACTTAACACTAAGTGAACTTCATAGTTCGCAAGTTTTAAATTTTTATACCCCTCGATCGGTGGATAACCAGATATACTTATGAAGCTGTAATTGCAACCTTGCAGATGACTTTTTAGAAAGAATTTTTTTTGCAAGATTTTTTTCTTCGAAATTTTCGAATGATGGACTGTATAATACGTTTGAAAGTTCAAATAATTTGTTCTTAGAACAGAAGTCCTCTGCCCAATTGAAATCCCGCTCCGAACAAATCACAAATTTAAATTCAGTATTGACATTACTGAACTCCAAATTTTTTAAGTTGAAGCTTTCAAAAGCACCACTGTCCGGTGTTTTAACATCTATTATTTTTTTAACTCTTGGAT
>CAZFYV010000078.1:0-12810 GCA_964523195.1 uncultured Pseudobdellovibrionaceae bacterium | reverse complement strand
AAATATGACTCTGTGGAAGAAAAGATAAAATAGTGTCATCAGGTCCAAACTGACCTTCGACAACTCGACCAAGGCCTCTTAGAGTACTTTGAATCATGTTCTGAGTTACGATTACACCTTTAGGTAAACCACCAGTTCCCGAGGTATAACTCAATGCCATTACGTCTTCCGGATTGGACTTTAAACCCTCACTTAATAGGTCGACTTTCGAATCAAAACTAAAATAATCATCAACACTTAAGACTTCATTGGATTCTGACTGTCCCGATAAAAGAACAAAACGATTAACTCTCGGTATTTGATCACGAACAGACAAGAGCTGATCGAGCATTTTCTTATCTTCAACAAAGGCGATTGTTGAACCACTATCATTTAGAATATGAACTTGTGTATCAAGATTAAGGTCAGCACCTACACCAACTGAAACGCCATGATTGGCCATGACAGCTAAATCGATTGCAGCCCATTCCCATCTAGCTTCACTGATTAGAGCGACTCGGTCTCCTGGTTGCATTCCGACATCTTTGAGTTTACCTGCAGCGCGACTAACTTTGTCTCCATAGGATTCCCAGGTCATGGACTCCCAAGTTCCTCGGCGGCCTCCCACTTTATGTTCGATGGCTTTGTCATTTCCATTTGTTTGAACTCGAAGTGCGAAATTCACTAAAGTATTTTGCTGGAATTCAAATGCTTGAAGACCTTCAATTCTTTTCATTTCTATTTCTAAATTCTCAGACCATTCGGCGGGAGCATTGTAGTTCGGTTCAAAGTACTCACTACAAACCTGTGCAGTAGCGACGGAAGAAACAAAAAAGAATAGAGCGACAACAAATAAACGCATAGATACCTCAACTGCAGATAGAGACTAACAAAATCTCGGAAGTTTATTCACCAAAAACGGAGCTCAATAATTCAGAGAAAAAATTACTGGTGTATCCGTAAGGAGCATTTCCTTGATCTTCTTTTTTCTCGAAAATATCTATGGGTTTGTCTTCTTTTTGTTGATCTTCAATCATACCTACAAAATTATCTATAAAACCAACTTCGATTCTATTGCCTTGTGAATAGGCCGCTTGACGTTTTGCCAATGTATTTTGAAGTTCACCTTGAGGAACCAGGGCACCCCTTGGACCTGCAGAAAGACCAAAAGTAAATACATCCATAGCAAAGCTTGGTGTGCTAAGTTGATCTAAAAAGGTTTTTAAATCTCCTGAGACACTGCCATTGTACTCGGGGTGAACGATCAGAAGAGTCGTAGCCAGATTTACTGAGTCTTCATACCTTTTTTTGAAGTATTCTGAGGTATTCCAATAGTCTGGACGCTGACCTTCGGGACGTCCATCTGCAACCCATTGAGCAATTTCTAAAGACTCTTCAACTTTTCGTTCCGAGAGATCAATTACATCGATCTCTATATTTTCAGTGTTTCCATTCTCACGCAGATACTGTGCGATGATCTCAGACACTTTTAAGGTATTTGACCCTTCGCGAGCTGTACCACTAATAATCACCACACGCTTTTTAAATGCCGACTCACAAACAACGGCATTGGATTGAAGTGAACTAACTAGAATCAATAGTGCGATAGCACTAGCAAAGATTTGTAACATGGTCCCTCCGAAAACAACCAACTCTACAAAAACAAGTATAGGGGGCAGAAATGCAGAGGACGTGCCAGATTGGAACCAAGCTATATTCCTTCTGACTCGCTCAATCTGACAATTTTGCGATAATTAGGTTTCTAATATGAGCTAATTTTGCGCTAAGACAGGAAAGAACCGCACTTTTGTAACCAGAATTCAGCAATTTAGCCCTTTACTAATGCGAAGAGTTAATGCTGTTGTAGCTGTATTTTATCAGTCGGCCGCGGTATTCATTTAAACAAAGGCAAATACTGGGGGATTTGGTGACAAGAAATCATTTTCGAAGCCTTGTAAGCTTAGTTTTTACTCTGTGTTTTTTCATCTTTCTTCACATCGGCTGGGGTATGATCCCAGGTCTTGGCGCACTCTTAGATCCCTTTAGTGGAATGTGGAATCAAGCACATAATAACTTTCCTTTTCCCAGTATTGAAAAAGTGAAGTCCGAGCTAAAGGGTAGTGCAAGAGTTCAAATCGACAAAGACTTCATACCTCATATTTACGCTCAAAATGATGAGGATCTATATTTTCTCCAAGGATATATCATTGCAAGCCAGCGTCTTTTCCAAATGGACTTTACCTATAGGGTAGGAGCGGCTCGATTAAGCGAGATCATTGGGCCCCAGGGTCTGGAGTTTGACAAGCTTTTTGCATTTCTCGACTTAGAAAAAGCTGCAGAAGCAAGTAACAAGGTTATCATGTCTGATCCACAATCTCGAGTGGCAATGGAAAGCTTCACTCGGGGAGTGAACTATTATATTCGAAACTTATCCAAAAAAGATTATCCTTTTGAATTTAAACTACTCAATTACGAACCAGAAGAATGGACTCCTTTTAAATCAGCGATCATTTTAAAAGTCATGGCCTTCCGACTGGCAGGCTATTCTAGTGATATTAAATTGACTCGAACCCAGCACAAACTGGCAAACAATGATGACTTTAAGTATTTGTTTCCTTTGTATCCAGATTATGCGGACCCCATCCTTCCTAATGACATTAAATACAATTTTATTCCGCAAATCCCCAAGGCTCCCACCGAAAACTTTCTAGCAGATTGGGAAAGAATAAAACCTTACCCTCAACCCAATCCTTCTAACGGAAGTAATAATTTTGCTGTTGATGGCTCTAAATCAACTACAGGGTTCCCAATTGTAGCTAATGATCTACATTTGGGCTACCAGATGCCAGCTCTCTTTTATATGATTCACCTGAGATCAAAAGATCAGAATGTGATGGGCGCAACCATTCCCGGGGCTCCAGGCATAATAGTGGGCTTTAATGATAAAGTCTCATGGGCTGTAACAAATGGTGGCTCCGATGTTATGGATTGGTACCAAATCGAGTTTGCCGATGAAGAGAAAAAAACCTACACCTACGAAGGTGAAACTTGGCCTCTTGAAATTAAAAATAGGGAAATCAAGGTCAGAGGTGCATCGTCTTTTTTTGCAGAAATTAAAACAACCCACCATGGCCCGATCGTCTATGAAAAAGATAGTCCAATTTCACCGTCTTATACCAAAGGTTTAGCTGTAAAGTGGCTCGCCCATGAACCGAGCAATGAAATTTTAACTTTTCTGAAGTTAAATAAAAGCCAAAACATAGCTGAGTGTCGCAAGTCTCTTTCAACCTATGTGACTCCTCAACAAAACTTTTTGTGTGCAGATATTGAAAACAACTTAGGAATCTTTCCTTATGGAGAATTTCCAGCCCGCTGGCCTGGAATGGGAAGAACCGTGATGGACGGAACGAATAAAGCTTTTGATTGGTCTTCGTTTGTTCCTGAAGAACACAAACCATTCCAGCTAAATCACCCAAGAGGATTTGCAAGTTCAGCCAATCAGCATACGTTCGGCGCAAATTATCCATACTATTGGAATTGGACTTTTGATGAGCCCTTTCGAGGTAAGAGAATCAATGAGGTCTTATCGCAAAAGGGAAAAGTTTCACCTCAAGATCTAATGCGCCTTCAAATGGATCGGCAAATGCTCCATGCAAAAATGATTTTACCTTTGATGATTAAGTCTCTTCCAACAGAAGGTATGTCTAAAGATCAAACAAGATTGGTCAATGACTTGAAGTCTTGGGATTTTGAAGCCAAGAGAAAATCCTACGGGCCTACATTTTTCACTCGATGGTGGAGAAACCTAGAGGATGTTATTTGGGAAGATCAATTAGGTAAGCGTACGGAGGTGGCCTTCCCAAAAATAACTCGAACCATGAAGATCATCAAAGATAGTCCCATGGCAAAATGGTTCGACAACATTAAGACTGAAGAAAAAGTTGAGACACTTGAAGATGTCCTCTTTGAAAGTTTTGAAAAAACTTTTTCACAATTAACTCTAGAATTGGGTCAGGATTTTAGAACCTGGACATTTAATAGAGTTCAAGAAACAAAACTCCCTCATTTAGCAAAACTTCCTGGTTTTGGAGTAAGAAACATCGAAATGGACGGCCAAGACATGACCGTTTTAGCGAACACAGGGGCTCATGGCCCTGCTTGGAAAATGGTAGTTAGCTTGAATCCTAGTGGCATGGAAGCTTGGGGAGCCTATCCTGGAGGACAATCAGGACATCCTTTTTCTAAACACTATGACTCCCTTGTTGAGCCATGGTCAAAAGGTCAACTACTGCCCCTGCGCTACTCTCAGGAACCAATTACTGAGGACTCTGAACTCGTTTTTGATTGGTCCTATAAGAAGGAGACGTAAATGTATAAGTGGATTTTACTAGTAAGCTTAATGGTTCTTACTCAATGGTTTTTCCCTTGGTACGTTATGTTCCCAATAGGGATCGCATTTGGTTGGTTTGCACTAACTAACTCGAAACCTTATCGAGTGGTCGCTTCCGGAGCGCTGGCCGGTTTGGTCGTTTGGACAAGTATGTCTTGGATAAAAGATATGAATATGGATTACGCAATCACTGAACGTCTTGCTGCAGCATTGCCTGTTCATGGAGTATTTATATACCTGGCGACGGGTTTAATTGCATTTTTTGCCATGGGTTTGTCGACGCACGTTGGAACTCAACTGCGACGCACTTTTTCATAACGATTATTAGAAGACATCTCGTTCTTTATAGAATAGGTCCTCTTGGTACATAGTACTGGAGGACTTCAATGAAACACCTACCACTTATTACGATTCTACTTGTTTGCATTTTTGCATTTAATGCCTTTGCAAAAACGGGATCTAGTCCATTCCCTAAAAACTACTCTGAGATCAATCCGACTTATGACTGTTACCTTCAGGTTTTTGCTGAAGATTATTTTGAAAAGTCTTTTCGTGCATCGGGAAGCGGAAACCATGGCGGTGAAGAAAAGACTTTCAATTTTGGTCTAAATGAAGTGACTTTGTTAGCTGACCATCAGTGGCTTGCTGTTCATTGGATGATCAATGGTGAACTTGTCGGCCAAACCACAACTGTAGTCGGTAACAATGGAAGCGATGAGCGAGTCGTAATGATTTACAATCCTAAAAATACAGATCATTACACTTCTGTTTCTTGTAGCCGAATTCGTGGTGGAGAACTTTAAGTCTTTATTATCTTAAAATAATTACTCACCACTAGAAGCGAGCCTTCGAGTAGAGCCTGGAAGGTAAGCTAAAGGATCGATCGGGCGTCTTTTGTGTCGCAGTTCAAAATGTAAATGAACACCAGAGGCGTTTCCAGTTGCACCCATCGCGCCGACAAGATCGCCTTTATTCACCCATTGTCCTTCTTCAACATGAAAAGCCGAAAAGTGGGAATAAAGAGTGGCCCATTCTTTATTGTGCTCAATGATGATCATTTTTCCGTAACCCCGAAACCCAGAACCTCTATAAATAACTCTTCCATGTTCTGCGGCGTAAATTGGAGTCCCACGTTTAGAAGCGAGATCAACACCCCAGTGACGTTTGCCATTCCCATTTTTATATTTTTGAGTAAGTCGAGCCCGATCAACAGGCCAACCAAAATTAAGTTCGCTCGTTGTCTTGTAGTATTTCTGTGCAGAAGAAGCAGTGAACTGCAAACTTGAGCATCCCAGAAGTAACAATGATAAAAGGCCAAAGCCTAAAAATACCAAACGTCCCATCGACTCTATTCTACCTCGAAAACGAGATTTTTTTAGGCACCAACCAGCTCAAAGACCTGGGTTTGAGACATTTAACTATGTAATCAGGTCTTTTTGCAAAACTTTTGGACAGACTAAAAACCGTATAAATAAGCTCCCAAGAACTCAGTTCATATCCTTACAAAGATCTACTCTTGATAAATCGGGTATTGCTTACAAAGCTCTTTAACTTCAGCTTTAATTTTCTTAGCTTCAGTTTCGTCGCCTTTTGACTCGATCACTCGATTGATCCAACCAGCAATCATCTTCATCTCAGAAGGGCCCATCCCACGAGTAGTAAGAGCAGGAGTTCCAATGCGAACACCGCTGGTTACGAAAGGGCTTAGTTTTTCGTTTGGAACAGTATTTTTATTTACGGTGATTCCAGCATCGTCTAACGATTTTTCTGCATCTTTACCAGTGACCCCTTTATTAGTCAGATCGACCAAAACTAAATGATTATCGGTTCCGCCAGTCACTAAATCAAATCCGTGACTTAATAAACCATTTGCTAATGCTTTGGCGTTATCAATCACATTTTGCGCATAACCTTTGAAGTCAGGTTGAAGAGCTTCGTGAAACGCAACCGCTTTAGCAGCAATCACATGCTCCAATGGTCCACCCTGAATTCCTGGAAAAATCCTAGAGTTAAGTTTCTTAGCATTATCTTGCGAACAAAGAATAATTCCACCTCTTGGCCCTCTAAGTGTTTTATGGGTTGTTGAGGTCACGAAATGAGCATGGGGAACAGGATTAGGGTGAACTCCTCCAGCAACCAGTCCTGCGAAATGAGCCATATCGACCAAAAGTGTTGCTCCCACTTCATCGGCAATTTCTCTAAACTTTGCAAAATCTAAAACTCGAGGGTAGGCACTATAACCTGCAATGATTAATTTTGGTTTTGACTCTAAAGCTTGCTCTCGAATGGAATCGTAATTGATTCTATGGGTTTCTTTATCGATCCCGTAAAACACAGGATCAAAAAGAATTCCTGAAAAGTTTACGGGAGAGCCGTGGGTCAAATGCCCACCATTTGAAAGATCCATTCCTAAAACTCTATCTCCCGCTTTAAGAGCAGCAAGATAGACTGCCATATTTGCCTGGCTACCCGAATGGGGTTGAACATTGGCGTGTTCTGCACCAAAGAGTGTTTTAACGCGATCAATAGCGATTTGTTCAATCTGATCAACAAACTCACACCCACCGTAGTAGCGTTTGCCTGGATAACCTTCAGCGTATTTATTAGTTAAAATTGAACCTTGAGCTTCCATCACCGCTTTAGAGGCATAGTTCTCAGACGCAATCATTTCGAGACCATACTCTTGGCGGTCCAATTCGAAATTTACTAGTTTTGAAATTTCTGGATCAGCTTGGTTTAGATTCATGAATTACTCCTCAAGTGGTGATGAAAGTTTAGCAACGCGGCCTTCGTGACGTCCGCCTTCGAATTCAGTGGATAAAAAGGTTCTAAAAGTTTCAATTGCAAGATCGTGATCTATCAAACGAGAACCCATACACAAAATATTCGCATTGTTATGAGCCCTTGATAATTGAGCGACTTCAGGGCTCCAGCAGAGGGCAGCGCGAACTTCTGGATAACGATTGGCTCTAATGGCCATGCCTTGGCCAGAACCACACACAAGAACGCCAAGATGATGAACTCCATGGGCAACTTTATGTGCAACTAAGTTCGCAAAGTCTGGATAATCAACACGGTCGTCGTTCATAGGCCCCAAATCAACCAGTTCTATGCCCTGATCATTTGAAAACTCTTCGAGAAGTCTTTGTTTTAAAGGGAAACCAGCGTGATCACTTGCAATTGGGATCTTTAAAGAGGGCATCTGAACAACACTCCTTAGGTTTGAGACACCCAATACTTACACTTTATGCTTCCACTGTCGAGTTCCAGATGAACAAAAATTGTCATGCGCTCTGAATAAATTACCCTTATTCACCTAACTATATCTCCTCAATTTGGTTCTTGAGCTAGGCCTAATAAATACCTTTACAAGTCCTGAAAACCCTATTATTCCATGTACCTAATGCGCTGCATTATTTAGAAATTGGCTCGGGAAGGTCTAATGAAGATGAGTTTGGGTTCTACTTTAGCAAGTTTGCTTTTGATGATGTTTTGGTCATTCTCTTCGATGGCCTTACTCGATGACACTCCAATTGAAGGGGACGAAGTCGCTCTTGTTAACTGTTCAGTTAAGATTTGTTTTCTCAAAAAAAATGATCGCTATGTGCCGGCTTTACAGTCTGAGGTTTCAGCAACGGAGATGGATCTCTGTCATAACTCAACATCTTCACCTGAACATAGGTGGCTTCCCAAAACGGTTCCCGCAGCGAGCGAATCCCAGGCAATTAAAGAATTTGAAAGCGAATTCAATGTTGAATTTAACGATCTCATAAAATCCGAAATGGGATGCTCAGGCGTGGCAAATAATCAACCTGAAGTACCTGTTGAACCTTTCGTTACTCTTTACACGAGTAACAGTTGCGGTGATTCTTATTTCGCCGACATCGACTCTCAAACCAACTGCAGCACACTTACAAACAGACTTGGTTCTGTTTGGATTAGGGGCGTGCGAGTGGCGGGTGGTCGATGCATGAATATTGAAGATATTGATACAAAAAAAGGCTGTGAAAAATTTAAAAACTTAAAACGTGAATTACCTGAATAATGAATAGTGAGAATTCTTATGAAAAACCTACTTCTTATATTTTTGTTTAGCCTACTTTACACATCACCCTCAATTGCTCTCCTTGGGGATGAAGAAGACGTACCAAAGGGCGATCTTTTAAACTGCAGCGTTAAAGTCTGTTTTTACCTTTATAATACTTACGAAGCAGTCACGCGAAACACCTATCAACAAACCCAGGAAAATTGCAGCGACCCGGATTATCAATACACTCGCTGGGACCTCGTTACGACCCAAGCATACTCTCCAGAGGACGCCATGGAAAAAATCTCTGAAGAGCTCAAAGTGAACTTCAGCACACTTCACAGAAGAGACCTTAAATGCAATCCAGTCATCGGTGATCCTACAGAAATGATTGAAATTCAACCGGCGAGCCCTAATGTTTACGCAGAAGAAATCATAGCCAACCCTAATGGTTCAATAACAATATTTAAGCCGAACTATAAAACGAAATCAATGGATGTTAAGATTACCACTTCCTCTTCTAAAGATGGAACTTGCCTCCTTTTTGGATACAGAAAAGGCGGCAATTACAAACAATCATCAAGACAATTAGAGTCTGTTAAAATCGATAGTGATGGTGCACTCATTGAGACTGGTTTAATTCATTATCACTACGACATGCTGGTCTGCAGTGGAGAAATCTAAAATGAAAAATTCCTTGATAACTCTCTTCTCTGCTGAAGTCTGCCATGAGTTGTGTTCCGGTTGCTGATTACGTAATCAAACCTTTAATGGATGAAAGTCTTCCCGATCGAGCAGATCACGCAAAAGCGGTTGATTTTGTTCATAATCCAGATGGTTCAGTCACTATAATGCAGCCTTTTATCAAAAACGATTCCATGCATCGATGGCTTGGAAGAGGCTCTAGCGTAACGGGCACTTGCTTAATGTATGGTTTTAGCGAAGGCCTAGCCAGCGCAAATGCAAGTAGTGGAGTCACAACAACCGTCCAGATAAACTCAGCAGGCCATATTAGCGACACGACAACGAAATACTACGCATTAACTTCTGTAACTTGCAAATAGTCTTAATAAAAAAGCCCACTCATCAAGAAGTGGGCTTTAAAATGCTTCTTTTATTTTATTCTTAAACTTTAGTGAAAATCACACTAGCGTTAGTGCCACCAAATCCAAAACTGTTATTTAATACAGCATCGAAATTTCTCTCACGAGCAGTATGAGGAACGTAATCGAGATTACACCCTTCACTAGGCTCGTCTAGATTGATCGTTGGCGGGGCAATTCCTTTATCAAGAGCCATGATTGAAAAAATACTCTCAATCGCTCCTGCAGCACCCAAAGTATGACCTGTCATACTTTTAGTACTCGAAACCCAAACATTCTTTGCATGATCTCCAAAAAGAGCTTCGATGGCTTGAGACTCAATTTCATCACCAACTGGAGTACTTGTACCATGGGCATTCACATAACCAATTTTAGTCATATCAATCTGTGCATCTTCAAGAGCACGTTTCATGGCCATCATCGCTCCAGCTCCACCAGGCGCAGGATTAGTCATATGGTGAGCATCAGAAGAAGCCCCATAGCCAGTGACCTCTGCATAAATAGTCGCTCCACGACGAGATGCTGACTCGTAATCTTCTAAAATTACAATTCCTGCACCCTCACTCAAAACAAAACCATCTCTATCCTTATCAAATGGACGTGAAGCCATTTGAGGTTGAGAGTTTCTTGTTGAAAGTGCTTTCATAGCAGCAAAACCGGAGACCGCTAATTGAGTCACAGAACCTTCACTACCACCAGCGACCATCATGTCACAAATTCCATCGCGGATGTACTTTGCAGCCTCACCAATAGAATGAGCACCAGTCGCGCAGGCTGAAGTCACTGAATAATTTGGACCTTTAAGTCCGTGATTAATCGTTACGTGACCTGCAGCCATATTGGTAATGACATGGGGAATGAAAAATGGAGAGATCCGATGGGGGCCACGTTTGTCGAGAACTTCTTTTGCAGACTCAATACCTTGTAGTCCACCGATTCCCACACCAACAATGGCTCCTGATCGTTCAGCTAACTTTTCATCTTCTTTTGGATTCAATCCTGAATGTTTAAGTGCCATTTCCGTAGCTGCAAGAGTGAGATGGATAAATCGGTCCATCTTCTTTTGCTCTTTTTTCGGGACATAGGCTTCAATATCTAAGCCGGTTACTTCTCCCGCTATCTGAACACCAAAATTATCAGGGTCGAATTGCGTAATCCGATCAATCCCAGACTGACCATTAATTACACTCTTCCACGAATCTTCTAATGTGTTTCCCACAGGGGAAACCATGCCCATACCAGTAACAACGACACGTCGTTGTTTTTTGGCTGGACGCTCAAATACATTTTCAGACGTCATAACGACCTCAATATGTTTTAGATTCTATGTTTATGCTTTACCTTTATCTTTAAGGTAAGCTGCAACATCTTGAACAGACTTTAGCTTTTCAGCGTCTTCATCTGGAATTTCAATTCCAAACTCTTCTTCCATAGCCATAACAAGCTCAACGATATCCAAGCTATCTGCACCAAGATCATCAATAAAAGAAGCCTCAGGCTTAACTCTTTCAGGATCCACTCCTAATTGTTCTACAATCACTTCTTTTACTTTTGCAGGAACTGCTGACATTTCATATCCTCCGTTTACATATACAATCCACCGTTAACAGCAATAGTCTGTCCGGTGATATATTTTGATTCTTCACTTAATAAAAAAGCCACAGCGCCAGCGATATCTTCAACTTGTCCCAATTCATTCATTGGAATCTTGCTTAAAATACCTTGCTTTTGCTCGTCGCTTAAAACATCCGTCATATCCGTAACTATAAAACCTGGGGCGACACAGTTTACGCGAACTTTACGCGAACCTAACTCTTGAGCCACAGATTTCGTAAAGCCTTCGACACCAGCCTTACTTGCAGCATAATTTGACTGACCTGGATTTCCAGACTGACCAATCACACTGGTAATATTTACGACAGAACCACCTTTAGCTTTCATCAAGGGGCGGGTAGCCGCTTTTGTACAAAGATAAGTTCCTTTTAAATTCGTTTGAATAACACTATCAAAGTCTTCAGATTTCATTCGCATTAAAAGTTGGTCTGCAGTAATACCGGCGTTATTTACCAACCCAGTAAGTCCGCCCCATTTATCCATGATCTCTTTGAATGCAGACTCAACAGAAGTCTCATCTCCAATATTCAATTGAATCATAAGGTGACCTTCACCCGGAAGTTCCGAAAATACCTTCTCAGCGCCTTCTTTAGAACGGGAGTAAGTCACCGCAACTGTAGCACCTAGCTCTGCTAGTTTCTTTGCAATGCCAGCTCCAATTCCGCGAGAGCTTCCTGTAACTAAAACCTTTTGGCCATCAAGTTTCATTTAATACTCCTACTGACCAGAAATAGCCGTTTCGACAGCCTTTAACTCATCTAAAGAGTTGATATTCAATGTTTTTAGGCTGTCACTGTCAATTTTTTTCACCAACCCAGCCAGAACCTTGCCCGGGCCACATTCAATAAAGTTTTTGCCGCCTAGAGACTTCATCGTCTCTACACACTGAGTCCAAAGAACTGCTCCGCGAACCTGCTTAACCAAATTTTCGCGAATCTTTGCTCCATCTATATATTCTTTGGCGTCGATGTTTTGCACGACAGGAAACTGCGCCTCAGAAAACTGAAGTTCTGCTAAGACTCTTTCCATATGCTCTTCAGCTGGCTTCATCAACGACGAATGAAAAGGCGCTGAAACTTTTAATGGGATTAACTTTAAGCGCCTAGGAGCTGGGTCAAAGAGGTCTGCTTTGGCTTCTTTGGTAATAAAGTCTATAAGGTCTTTATGACCGCTAATTACAACTTGTCCTGGTGAATTAAAGTTTGCAGGCTCGACATCACCCTCAGGTCCATTTTTCTTTGCCCACTCACAAAGCTCAGTCACTTGCTCATTACTTAAACCCATGACGGCAGCCATTCCACCTTTTCCAACGGGAACTGCAGACTGCATGGCTTGGCCTCGTTCACGGACAGCACGCACACCATCCGCAAAGTTCAAGCTTCCTGCTGCAACAACTGCAGCATATTCTCCAATAGAATGCCCCGCAGTCACAAGTGGAGAAAAGCCCGTATTGGCTTTCAAAACTTCAAATGTAGCATACGAAGTTAACAATAATGCAGGCTGCGTGTTTTCAGTAAGAGTTAACTGATCTTCCGGGCCTTCGAAACAAAGTTTTTTTAGATCTAAGCTAATAGCATCTGAAGCTTCTTCAAAACGCTCTTTTACACTAGGAAAATTATCATAAAGGAATTTCCCCATTCCTACATGCTGGCTACCTTGTCCTGGAAAAATAACAGAAAAAGACATTTAGACTCCTA
>CAZFYV010000077.1:0-12989 GCA_964523195.1 uncultured Pseudobdellovibrionaceae bacterium | reverse complement strand
AAGTGCTTTATCATCAGGAAACTCGATGGTTGTGGTACTGGGTAAAGCCTCCACGGCTATTTTAGCTCCTTTGGCTGAAGTTTTTGCGACCTCTGATCTTCCTGATGGAGTCGTGAATTTGATTTCGGGAGATTCAGAGGAACTATATTCGCATATCTCAACACATATGGAAGTTAATAGCTTATATATCGAAGAGGTAAATGAAGATAGAGCCCATGAAATCAAAGATATGGCTATCGATAACCTAAAGCGTGTTGTGTTTAACAAGGGTGAGCTGAAGACTCTTCAGAATATTACTAATTTTGTTGAATATAAGACTGTTTGGCACCCGGTAGGTCAGTAGATTAGTTTGTCCAGTCACTAAGTTGAAAGACATATTCAATGCGGTATCTATTCTTTACTGATGATAGAGGCCGCATGCTCAATTGGTTATCTAGAACCCACATTTTCCCCTTAATATTTACAATGGAAAATGCGTGTTTTTCATTTTTCTTGTGATCATGTGCCATAGCTAAATAGAGGTCTTTGGCAGGTAATTTAAATTGTTCTCTTAAGGTAAAGAGCTTGAGAATAGAGAGATCTTCGCAGTCTCCAGAGTTGTTTTTTAAGGTTTCCAGGGGGGAAGCCCAGTAATCAGAAACACCAACATTGTTCACGTCCGATTTAAAGGTCATTCCATTTATGCGAGTGTTCATTAGTTCGACTCGGCTCTTTAAGTTCTCTTTTTGCTCAATGGTTATGATAACACTAGCGATTCCACGAGAGACCCTCGAGATATTGCGATTGGAGCCTACAGAGGCTGGTCCTCGACCGCTCGCTACATTTCTTGTATTTAAGTTTATTTGCCTCACAAAAGCAGATTTCTCTACTTTGTGGCGAGTAACAATCCATTTGAACTTTTCAACAAGTCCCTTTTGAATTTTTGATGTTGGAGTTAATTTAGTGACGTTCAAAGGTTTCTTAGACCTTTGATTCTCTGATTGCGCCCCTGGAATAAATGAAATTATTACAAGGAAGCTCAATAATAGATTAAAAAGTATCCCGCCTCTCACTATTTCAGGCTAGCACAGAGAGTTTGAACGAGTCTCAAAATGAGGTGCGATTTCCTGAAATCAAACTGAGTAGACTTAGACTATCTCATAATGAAACGTCGGTGGCGGAATCAAGTTTTAGAAAAGGCAAATTGAGTCAGTAGAGGTCAATTTACAAGCGGTGACTTGGTTCCATAGTGAAACCAAGACGTAATTATATTCATTGTATTCTCGCTGAGTTAGGATTCAATTTGATTTGAATTGGTCTAAAAAATGCTTATAGGAGTAGTATTCTTACAATTAAATATATCGGTCAGTAGATGGTAGGCTCCCCGCAGGGGAGTGGAACGGGAAAGGCGCGGACGACGGTCCGCCTTTTATTTTTGATCTCTCGAGACTTGGTTTTGTTGAATGAATCAAAACACCTCCGTTATCAATACCATCGACCTTCGCTATTTCTTTGATATATCTACCAGTTGATGGGTGATTTTCGATAACAATAATAAAATCCAGAGCTAGGCTGATTAGTTTAGAAATGCTTGCTGTAGCCCACTTAGGAGCCCCTAACTGGATCAGCATTTCTAGTCTTATGAGTGCTTCTCGCGCTGAATTCGCGTGCATCGTGGCCATACATCCTTGATGCCCGGTGGACAGGGCGAGAAGGAAGTCCTTGGCTTCAGAGTCTCTCATTTCTCCCAATATTATTCGCTGTGGTCGCATTCGAAGACTCTGGCGAACGAGCTCTCTAAGTTCAAAAGATTCCATTCTTGAGCTGTTTGAGATTCGTGTAAGAAGTTTGTAGGAAGTAGAATTTGGTAATAGTATCTCTGAGGTTTCCTCCAGCACAGCTACTCGTTCATTCGATTGAACTTTTGAAATCAACCAATTGAGTAAACTTGTTTTTCCACTTCCTGTAGGTCCTACGATGAGTATATTTGACTTCTTTTGTACTAGTTCTATGAGTAGATCTGTTGAGTTCTTAAAACCTGGTAGAGATTGAAAATCGATGAGTTGACCTGAGTTCAGCTTCCTAAGAGTCACTTGTTTACACTTTGCTAAAGGTTTTCCAACGGCATGAACTCGAAAGTCTCTGAAGTTACCGTCAGCAAATGGTGTTTCAATTGTGAGGTTTATTTTTGCTAGATTTAAAATTTTATCAATTATTCGTTCATTGGAGTGTGACCCTAAAAATTCCTCAGACCACCTTTTTATTTGGCCTTTTTCAAAATAGAAAATGGTATTGGACTCAGTAAGAAATATTTCTTCAATACCTTTTCGTTGCATGAGTTCTTCTAACGGACCTAAACCAAAAAGTTCCTTTGATAGTCTTTGTTGAATTGACTCCTCCAGGGAGGCGATCTTCTTTTTAACTTTTTCCTGGATACTTTGGTGGTATTGAACTGTACCAGAGTCTACTTTTGCGTTACCAATGAGCAGGCTCTCAGAGGACGATTTTTGAATCAAATCAATGATCGTTTCGTACTCACTTTGTAAACTCATTTTAAATCCTCAATTTTGGCAATAATTATGAGTTGTGAATAATCCTCTTGAATATCTTTGGTTTTAAAAGCACTACCAAGAATTGGAATCTGAGAGAGTAAAGATAAACCTTCTTTACTTTTGGTCCATTCTTTTTTGATCAATCCAGAGAGGTTGATAGATTTGCCTGTTTTTGTAATTATTTGTGCCCGACTCCTATGGGTTTTAAAGCCGGGAATTCCATCAACAATCTGTGAAGAGTCAACTCTTGAGAGTTCTAGAGTTATCTCTAAGTCGATGAGTTGGCCGGTAAGTGCCGGAGTCACAGCCAGGATGAGTCCATATTTTTTCCAGTAGAGTTTTTGGCTTTTGTACCCAGAAACTTTTATGGGGATTTCTCCTCCAGAGTGGAACTCAGAGGTTCTTTTGAGGCTAAGCACTAGTGATGGTTGAGCGTGTATATGTCCGAAACCCATACTTACTAGGGCGTTGAGCGCCAGCAATGGATCATTACTTAGGTTGCCAGAGAAGTCTGTGCTTAAATGAGATGGCCATTTCAGTCCAAGTGACTGGCTCTCATTTCTCGAGATTTCAGCAAATGTTATGGTCATGAAAAACTGCCTATGGGAATTATTAACTGACTTAATTTCATAACTTAATCCCAGGTCTTCAATTTTATGAATAGTTTCTTTAAGTTCCTCATCAGATTGATGGCTTTTATTGTAAAGAATTTCAATTGTCTTTTTCTTTGTTTTTTTGATCTTGGTGTCTAGAAGGTTCTGACTTTCTTTTAAGTTGTTAAGACGCTTTGTTAAATCTCTTTCTAGAAACTTAGAGATAGTAGTATTATCTATGATTCCTTGAAACCGTCCTTTCAGATGGTTTATTTGCTGAAGGTGTTCAATAGAAAGTAACTCCCCACTAAGTAAGAGTTTGTGATTTTCAATTGTTAAAGTGAGGCCGGGGACTTGATCGACCCATGTTTTCAAATCAATGGGGATCACTGGAGATATAATGAAATCATATGTTGAGTTCCTGGTTTCTACTTTTACAGACCCTGGTTTTCTAGCTACGACGACTAAATGCTGATCTTTTTCAATGAAATCTAAAAGCCCCTTTTTTGAGATCTCTACGTGGTCCGTTTGGGTAGATTTAATTTTGTAAGACTCACCTACTTTCATGCGAATTATATTGGCTTTCGATTCAAAGAAAAAAAGTTGTAGGGATAAGGCAAATAAACAAAATTGAAATTTCTTAAATTTCATAGGTGGTCTCCTCGGAGAATATGGAATTCAAGAAATAAACCTGTTTCCAGGTGGTATAGATTGAATTGGAGAGATTTTGTTCGGATTTCGAATTTACTCGGACGAATATTTAAAAACTCTTAATTACTAGAATTTATACAAATATCATGGAGTATTTGGAGAGCCGGTTTAGTTTGATGGCTCTGTAGACGAATTCCAAGTGTATCTTGCATGAAATCTGTAAATTCGAATTCAATAGATTTCTTTGAAAAGGCCTCTTCTATTTGAGGTAGTAAGCCTTTATTTATATTTTTTTCGAAAATAAGATGGGCCTTGACTTCATTTTCATCAACAGGACTAGTAGTTACTCCATAACATTGTTCTGGTTCAAAATCTGCGGCTTCGCCACTAATAAGCGTGGTTTTCCCATTGTAATGGCTTGCCGAGACTATAATTGGTGTTTGCTTCTCTTTAGCAAACTCAACACATTTGTGATGTAAAACTTTGGCTCCATTGGCCGATAACTTCATTGCCTGGGAATAACTCAATCTATCGTAGTGAATGGTACCATCTACAGAGTTGGGGTCAGCTGAATAAACTCCGTCGGTATCTTTAAAGACCTCACAGGAAGAAGCGCCAAAATGAGCAGCTAATGCAACCGCAGTCGTATCTGATCCACCACGACCTAGCGTAGTTATTTCTTTTGTTTTAGGATCGACACCTTGAAAGCCAGCAATCACAATGACTTTTTCTCCTTTTAGTTCTTCTTCAATTCTAATTGGCTTTATATTTAAGATTGTTGCATCGTTGTGACTTCCATCTGTAAGAATTCCGGCCTGGGATCCAGTAAAGCTTATTGACGGGCAGTCGAGATCGTTGAGTGCCATGCACATTAATGCCATAGAAACACGTTCGCCTGTCGTTAGCAGCATATCGAGTTCTCTGGGGTTTGGTGTCGGACTCACTTGGTGCGCTAGTTTAATCAATTCGTTTGTATGTGTCCCCATGGCACTGACAACCATGATGATTTTAGTGTTGTCTTTGCGAAGTTGATTAACTTTTTGGGCTATGGATTTTATGAGTTCGGGGGTTGAAAGGCTACTTCCACCATATTTATGAACTACTAGTTTGCTCATTGTTAGTTACAATCGTTGTCGGTTGATTTTCTTTTTAATAAATCTTGAAACCACTGGTGAGCTACCCTGGGGAACTCTAATGCGATGTTGTGGAATTCCCTTGGGTATATAACCCTTAATAAGCTCAGGGTTAAGTTCTTTTAAATATTTAGACTTAACGCCCATAAACATAGCGAGTTCTTTGAGATTCGTTCCGCCAGGGATATGCATGTATTCATATTGCAGGGGCAATTGGTATCTTAAGTTCCTGAACCCATAAAGACCCGGTGCTTTTGCGATCAGGGTGGCGGCAATTATCTTGGGGACGTAGTTTATGGTTTCGTCTGGTATGACACCTTTATCGGCGAGTTTCCAAAAACTGTTTGTATTGTGTCTCTTAATCAACCTCTTTATTCTATTTTCACCAGTATTGTAGCTTGCGGCCACAAGGTGCCAGGATCCAAACATTTTGTAGAGATCTTTTTTGTATCGAATCGCCGCTCTAGTTGCTTTCAAAAAGTCTTTTCTTTCATCAATCCACCAACTCGTGCGCAATCCGTAACGATTACCTGTGCCTTTGATAAATTGCCACATACCAACTGCCGAGGCGTGACTTTTTGCTCTGTTTGAGAAGCCACTTTCGATCATAGCTACGTAAGCAATGTCTAAAGGCATGCCCTCGTCTCTTAAAAGAGTTTGAATCAAAGGGATATACTTAGTCGATCGTTCTAGCCAACGCTTGAACCATTTGCGTCCGTCTGTTTGGAAGAACTTTATCCAGTATCTGACCCTAGCGTTATAGGTCACTGGAAAATCGAAGATAGGTTTGACCTGAGTTCTTTTGTAGCGAATTCCCGAAGTTCTCTGGATAGTTTTCTGGGCTGGCCTTCTGGACTGCATTTTTCTGGAGCTTTGGACTCGATTCCGTATTAGAGGCTTAGCTTTTTTATTGCTCTGATCGTAGCGTTGAGTTGGAAACCTAGAGTTCTGCGGTTTGAAGTGATCATGATTCGGGGTTGGAGCTTTAGCAGCACGAGCAATCGGTATAACGAGAATACCGATGAGGCTTAAAGTAATTATGAGTTGGAGTTTCTTTTTTGTTTTCACTTCATCCATGAGTATGTCCAAAAATCTTTAAAAGGTCGAGTTGTCTCTTAAAAAGTTCGACCTATTGACATCCGGTCAATTATCTGACGGTCGACTCGACAAAAGACTATCCTCAATTATAACGAGAAAGCCCTTCTATGGTGGGTCCTCGGCGTTCTTTTTGCTTTTCTTTAACGATATGAGCCAATATGTAAATTTCTCAACCAATGTCCTTCACCCTAATGTCGAGTCCAATTGTCTATGGCATATGCATTGCTGTTACAGAGTGTGGGACGCTATGTGTAAGCAGGTCAGGGAGGACCAGTCATATGTCGGGTAAGGGTATTTATACTGCAGTAAGTGGAGCCATTGCGCAGAACAAGCGCTTGGATACTATTGCAAATAATATCGCGAATGTTAATACCCCTGCTTTTAAAAGAGATGAGCAATCTTTCAAGGAATACTTAACGGCCTATGAAAAAGCGAATGATGTTATCGAAGTTCCAAGGGTTCCAGCGAGTGTTGAAAGTTTCTACGCACTTAATGGCGCAGATAAATCCTATGTAAATCCAAGGGGAACCTACACGGACTTTAGGCAAGGCACACTTAAACCTACAAATAACCCTCTTGATATGGCGCTAGAAGGTAATGGATTCTTTGAAATTCAAACACCTTCAGGAATTCAGTACACACGTAACGGTTCATTCATGATCGATGCCCAGAGAAGGCTTGTTACCAAAGAGGGGCTTCCTGTTTTAAGAGCAGAAGGAGTTCCAGGTGAAGATCCTGCTGCGAGACAGATTGTGATTCAAGGTAATCAAGTTTCTGTTGGGGACGCGGGAAATATCACCGTAGATGGTCAACCACTTGGGAACCTCTCAGTTGTACGAGTGAATGATAATGATTCTTTGAGAAAAGTTGGAAATTCTAGATACGCCTTAAAAGATATTTATCAACAGGTACCAGAAAGATCACCGAGTATTCGAGTTCATCAAGGCTTTTTAGAAAATTCTAACGTAAATATTATACGTGAAATGACAGATATGATTGCCACCACAAGGGTATTTGAAAGTACCCAAAAGGCTATTCAGGCCTACGATACGATGAATAGCAAAGTTGTTAATGACATACCAAAGTTTTAAAAGCTTGGGATGACACAAGGTAAAGGAATTAGAAATGATTAAATCACTAAACACTGCCGCAACTGGAATGCAAGCACAGCAAACCAATATGGATGTCATCTCGAATAATATCGCAAACGTCTCAACAACAGGATTTAAAAAATCTAGAGCCGAGTTTGAAGACTTAATGTACGAGACAATTAAAGAGCCTGGAGCGACGACGGGGTTAAACTCAGTTTCACCAACCGGCGTTCAATCGGGACTTGGTGTGAGAACAGCGGGTATTCAAAAAGATTTTGCCCTAGGTTCCGCAAAGATTACTAGGAACCCATTAGATATACAGATTGAAGGAAAAGGTTTTTTTCCTGTTCAAACTCCTGAGGGGCAGATTGCCTATACTCGAAATGGAGCGTTTAAGAAGGACCCACAAGGTCGTCTAGTAGATCAAAACGGAAATGTGATTCAGCCGGAGATTACGATCCCCAATAATACGGCTGGTATTTCAATAGCGGAGAATGGAGAGGTCGCTGTGATCTTGGGAGTGAACAGTGAACCACAAACTATTGGGCAAATTCAGTTGGTTAATTTTGTGAATCCTCCGGGATTAAAGTCTCTTGGTCGAAGTCTTTTTATGCCAACTCGAGCAAGTGGGGCGCCCATTCAGGGAACACCTGGTTCCGAAAACTTCGGAACTCTTGCTCAAGGTCAGCTTGAGGGGAGTAATGTAAATATTGTTGATGAAATGGTAAACATGATTTCTGCGCAAAGGGCCTACGAAACAAATTCTAAAGTCATTCAGGCTGCGGATCAGATGCTTCAATACGTTAATAGTCTGAGGTAATAGTGAAGATAACTTTTTTTACACTTCTTATAGTTTTGATAATGTCAGTTGATGCTTACGGGAAAGGTGAAATCAAGATCTACCCCGATTCCCAAATTTCATCTGGGAAGACTGTAAGGCTTGGCGATATTAGTCATATCAGCGGAATTGACTACAGAACTGTAAATGACTTGAATCGAGTTGTAATTGCTCAGTTTAAAAAGAATCAAAAAGAAATTAAACTTTCTGCTCGCGAGGTTTCCAAAAGATTACGGTCTTATTTGATCGAAGCTGAAGCTAAGTTGAAAGCGAGAATAAGAACTCGAATCCCTAACTCTGTAAAGATGAAGCTCATTTCTGATAAAGTTTCGGAAGCAGGTATTATTCAAAAAATGAACAGAAGACTTAAACAAATTTGTAACGAATGTGTTTTTGAAGTTCAGCTTAAAGGTTTTCAGGTTCCAAAAGGAAAATTAGAAAGCTGGGATGTTGCTTTAAATCAAGTGCCAAAGGGTGGGTTTTCAGTGCCTCTAAATCTGGCCATGCTAAATGAGAGACCGAAAACCATTTGGCTAACTGGTACTGTGAAAAGCTACAAATACTATCCGGTATCTCAAAGACTTCTAAAGAGAGGGCATGTACTTACGGAGAATGATTTTAATTTTCAGATGAGAGAAGCGACTTATGATCGTGATGGGATTTTGAGAAAAGAAGATCTTATAGGAAAAGAGGTTGGGAAAGCCTTGGTCGCTGGTGAAAGAATTCGATCCCACCTCTTAAATAGTCCAATTTTAGTTAAATACGGGCAAACGGTTAAGGTTCAAAGTGGTAATTCGATATTGAAAGTGTTTGTAGACGGTGTTGTGCAACAAGATGCTCGCAAAGGTCAAACTGTGCGGATAAAAATTCCTCGAACTAAAAAGGTTGTCAGTGCTGAAGTTTTAGATCGAAGCACCGTCAGGATAAGGTAGTGAAATGAGATTTGTAATTCTTGTTTTAACAGTTCTATTTTTAAGTGGATGTTCTTCATTTGGTTTGAAAATGAAAGAGTGGATATCTGGTAAACCTGCGGTTGAAGCGCAAAGAAAACCGGCATCGACTCCAGTGACTTTTTCTCAAAAAAATCAAGCTGGGGTGCTAAAACAAAGAAACTACCAAAGAATGACTCGTGAAAAGATGGAGCAAGAGGCACAACTGAGCCCTAAAGCTGGGTCTCTTTGGGTGATGGAAGGGCAAGGTGCTTATCTTTTCGCGCAGAATACCGCGAGAATGGTAGGAGATTTACTCAATGTAAATATTGATGGCCAACCAGAAACTCAACTCGTTACTAAAGTCACTGTGATAAAAGATCTACTAGCAAAACTAGAGAGACAGGCTGAAGCTCGCAGATTGGCCTCATTGCCTGCTTCTCAACAGCAACAGGATCAGTCAGCGCAACAGCCCACGGCCGAAACAGGTGGAGGATCAGCTGGTGCGGATCCAGAGTTTCAGGTGAAAGTAGTTCCAACGAGAATTGTTGAACTTTTAAAAGATGGAAATTACCGAGTAAAAGGTGATCAACCTTTTATGATTGGAAAACGTGAATATAAAGTGATTGTTACTGGGATCGTTAGACCTGCAGACTTCGACGACGCAGGGATTAGTGCGGAGAAACTTTTGGATCCTAAGTTCGATATAGTAAGTCTGAAAAGGCCGGGGGCAGGCTAATGAAATATTGTCTGATCGTTTTAGTATTTTTAATGGCTCTGCCGGTTTATTCGGCTCGACTAAAAGACATCGCTTCTATTAGAGGTGTTCGTCATAACCAACTCATTGGCTATGGTTTGGTGGTTGGTCTTAAAGGAACAGGTGATGGAAAGGCCGCTTTCACCAGTCAGAGTATGAAGAGGATGCTCGATCAACTCGGTGTTAGACTCGGCGAAAATGCCGTTGAATCTGCGAATGTGGCAGCGGTTATAGTAACGGCTAAGTTACCCCCTTTTGCAAAAGCAGGAAATCCATTGAGTGTTACAGTAAACTCGATTGGAGATGCTTCAAGTCTTGAAGGTGGGACGCTTATTCAAACTCCTCTAAGAGCTGCTGATAAACAAATCTATGCAGTGGCACAAGGACCGGTATTGATCGGCCAAAAAGGTGGGCAAGGTCACTCCACAGTAGCTTATTTACCAGACGGTGCCATTGTCGAAAGAGATTTAGCAAGTGATTTAACTAATCGAAAAATGTTTCGTTTAACTCTTCATAGGCCAGATTTTACGACGGCTGCGCGAGTTGCTAAGACGATTAATTTGGACTTAGCAGGACAGTATGCGTCCGCTACGGACTCCGCAACGATTGATGTGGTGGTACCTTTTAGTTATCAAGGGAAGGGTGTTGAGTTGTTGGCAACAATAGAGGGATTAGAAATCTTTACAGACAATATCGCCAAGGTTGTTGTTAATGAGAAAACGGGCACCGTAATCATAGGGAATAAAGTTCGTGTTAAGAAAGTTGCAATTTCCCACGGTGATTTATCGGTTAAAGTCGAGGAAGAGCGACCGCAAAGAGTTCTCGCTGGAGCTCCTGCTGCCGGTGGCGAAGACCCAGGCGAACGTGTTGCTTTATTGCCGAATTCGGCAAGTGTTGGCGAATTAGTTAGAACATTAAACAAGTTAGGTGTCTCTCCAAAAGACCTGATCACAATTCTTCAGAACTTAAAAGCGTCTGGAGCTTTGGAAGCAGAGCTGGAGATACTTTAACTTCGGTAGAGTTTTTTTTAAAAGTGTTTTGTTATGAGACACTAAATTATAAACTAGAATTAGGGCGACTATAGACACAAGGATGTGTCTGCCCTGGGGATGGTTGAGTTAGAGACCAAGCCAAGGATTGGCAGATTGTTTTTGCAGGAAACAGAAGCACTGGGTTCACAGACACCAAGGAATGGTAGAACCAGTCGCTGAGAAAGTGCAGGATGCACGACTAGCTCACCTCCCCTCTTTTTTTGCCCCGATTCTGAATAGGATTTTGAATGTCCAAAGTGGGCGGGTTTAAACCACTCCATAAAAATTTTCATCAGCGCGAGTTACCTCCTGATCAGGATGCGAAACTTCGCGAAGTTGCTAAGAAGTATGAAAAATACTTTTTAAAAGAGATGTATAAGGCGATGAAAAAAACGGTCAACCAAAATGGTTATCTTAAGCCCAGCATGGGTGAAAAGATTTACCAGGATCATTTGGATCAAGAGTACATCGAAGTTTGGGGCAATAAAGGTGGAATAGGGTTAAATCAAGTCATTTACAAAGAGCTAAAAGAGAAGATCTTACCAAGAATTTATGGTGCTCCTCAAAGAGTTCACCCTTCGCAAATAAAGCCGATGAATGCGAAGCCTGAGGTATTTCCTCTCTCTGAACCTCAACCAGAAAAGGTAGAAAAAAAACCTCAAGATCTAGGTTTTAAGATTGAATTGCCAGCGACAAAAAACGACAAAGTCACTAAAGTTTTGACGCCTCTAGATGGAGTTGTAACAAGTCTTAAGAAAGTTAGCGGCAATGTAATTGCACAACTAGATCACGGAAACGGGACGCGCTCTGAATTGAGCTTCCAGGGTGACCCTAGAGTCGTTCAACCAGGCAATTTGCTTAAGAAAGGTGACGTAATTGGGCATGCTCAAGGACCCAACAGGACTTTAATCTGGAATATAGAACAAAGTCCAAGTTGAAATGCTTGAGTTTTGCAAAATAAAAGGTATTCTCACCACTTATCTGCCTTGGACTAGACTTCTGTGTATTTGCGGCGAAACGTTTCAATATGATACAATTTTAATAGAAACACGAGACCCAGGAGGGTTCTATGAAGGTAACAAAAGGACAACCAAATTTAATGAAGTCGATCGACGCGTCAAAGACGAAAGCGATGACTGATAAGGTTTCTGCGAAAGAAGCAAACGGATCCGAGCAAATTGATAAGTCTTCACAAATTCGTGTTTCTGATTCTGCGAGACAGATTCAAAAAGCTATTGCTTCAGATATGACTGTCGATGAGGCGAAGGTTTCGCGCCTTCAAAAGCTTATTGATGATGGTAAATACAATGTTGATGCATCGGCGGTAGCAGATCGCATGGTCGATGAACACTTTATGATGAAATCGTAGAGTAGGTTTTAAACTAATTTAATGCATGAGAGGACAAGGATGAGCCTCGATAAAAATGAACTTAAACAAAATAACTACAAGGCCCTTATTAGCTGCCTAGAACAGCTGGTGAAAGTTTATCGGTTACTTCTGACTGTCGTGAGAAATGAAAAACAAATTCTCATCGATTCAAATCTTGAAGAGCTCACAGAAAACAATAAAACAAAAGAAGCAACTCTTATTAAGCTCAAGAGTCTCGAAACACAGCGAATGAAATACGCTAGAGACCTTGCTGAAGTTTGTGGTGGAGATACTGATGCTCCACGCTTACTAGAGATTGCGACTTTCTTTGAAGGACAAGAATCAGTAAAACTTCGAAACCTTCACTCGGTTTTAGATTTATTGGTTCGAAGAGTGAACGAAATTAATCAGGAAAATGAAGTACTGGTAAAGAATGCATTGAGTACTATTTCCGGTGCGATGGACTCCATAAGAGACACGCTAACGGAAAAACCTGTATATGGGCAAAAGGGAGGCATGAAGTCTTCTAAGTCCAGTGATGGGTCGTTGTTTAGTAAAGACGTCTAGATTAATAGTCTAGATTTACCGGTAGAAAGAATTCTGCTGGATTGATTAAAAGAAACAGGACGTTTCTTGGGTTAGGGTAGGATGCCAAAGATTAACTCACTGATGGACATCGGTAAAAGATCGATGATGAATAGCCAAACGGCTCTTCAAACGGTGGGTCATAATATCGCCAACAAGTCCACTGAAGGCTTTTCCAGACAAAGAGTAGAGATTCAATCAAACCCAGCAGTTGGTGGTGGTAAGAAGCGTGTTGGTACGGGTGCCAGAGTGGTTGGCGTAACTCGAACAAATAACCCATTCCTAGAGCGACAAATAGGTAATGAACGAAGTACCCAAGATTATCTCGGGGGTAGAAGTGTGTCTATGAAGGTGGTAGAGCAGGTGTAGTATGAGGAGCACGT
>CAZFYV010000076.1:0-13096 GCA_964523195.1 uncultured Pseudobdellovibrionaceae bacterium | reverse complement strand
ACGAAGCTGAAGAGCAAATTCAGAGAACTTCAATCGAGACTGACCATGTTGCCCAGGAGGGTATGGTCTTCTGTCGAAAGAACATTTGTCAGTAAAACAGCGATCACCTTTTAAAAACAGTTTCTGGTTTTCGCGACGGCAAAGTTTGCAAACACTATTATTAATACAGCTCACGATATACCTCTTAAATTCTTCTTCGTTTCGGTGGACGACAACCATTGTGTGGAATTGGAGTCACATCTTTCATCGATGTAATTCTGATTCCAGCTTGTGCAATCGCGCGAATAGCAGGTTCACGACCAGCACCTGGTCCCTTTAGGAATAAATCCACTGAACGAACACCGTGTTCTTGAGCCTTTTTTGCTGCTTCTTCAGCTGCAACTTGAGCTGCAAAAGGAGTTCCCTTACGAGAGCCTTTGAAACCCAATTGACCAGCTGATGCCCAGCAAACTGCATTTCCAGATGGATCAGTAATAGTAACAATTGTATTTCCGAAACCAGCCGAGACATAACAACGGCCAGTTGGGATATTCTTCTTAACTTTTTTCTTAGTAGTAGTTTTCTTTTTCGCTTGTGCCATTTAACCGCTCCTTAAACCTTCTTCTTACCGGCCACAGTCTTCTTAGGACCTTTACGAGTACGAGCGTTTTGGCGAGTACTCTGTCCACGTACAGGAAGACCTCTTCTATGGCGAATTCCACGATAGCAACCTAGATCCATTAATCTCTTAATCGCCATTCTGTTTTCTTGGCGAAGGTCACCTTCAATTTTAAAATTTGATTCGATAAGATCACGCATTTGAACGACTTCGGCATCAGTCAATTCGCTAGTTCTCTTACTTAGAGGCCAGCCCATTTCCTTCATGATCCACTTTGCACGAGTGGAACCGATTCCATATACGTAAGTTAATGAAATTTCTAAACGTTTATTTTTGGGTACATCTACACCAGCAATACGAGCCATTGATTACCCCTGTCTCTGTTTATGTTTTGGATTTACGCAGATGACGCGAACAACGCCTTTTCTTTTGATGACTTTACAGTCTTTGCAAATCGGTTTTACCGACGCTCTTACTTTCATAGTTTCCTCCACCGAGCCTAAGTGCCCGATATCTCTGGACTATTCCGAAAAATAATCAATTTTGTAGCCAGAAATAACAAAGTTATTTACTAAAAGACCGCCATTTCTATCAAAAAACGGGACTTACGTCTATCAAAAATTATCAATAATTTAAATTAATTAGCTAAGGCGAGAGGCTGAAGCTGTAGATACCTACTGTGAAGCCGAAGCAGCGCCAGATAACTAATTTAAGGTATTGATACTATTGAAGAATATTAGAGATTCCCGCAAATACTTCGTCGCCAGATCCAAGACCGTTTATAGCCACGAACTGCCCCGTATTCTGAAAATACTCTTTCAAAGGTGCCGTACTGTTATCATAGGCATCTAAGCGAGTCGCTATCACGTCCTCAGCATCATCCTTTCGCTGGACAACCTGATCTGACCCACAACTGTCGCAAATGCCTTCTGTTTTCGTAGGTTTAAACTCGATATGATAAGTTGCCCCACAGTTCTTACAAACCCTACGGCCCGTAAGTCTACCCAGAAGCACTTCACGAGGAACCTCGAAAAAGATCGCTTTTTCAATGCTCATTTTATTGGATTCCATAAGGTCCTTAAGAGCTTCGGCCTGGGGAACATTTCTAGGGAATCCATCTAAAATAAATGGCTTACCATCTAGTTTCTTAAGAGCATCATCAACCATCCCAATAGTGACTTCATCAGGAACGAGTTCACCCTTTTCCACATATTGCTTAGCTTTAATACCAAGAGGAGTGTCATTTTTCATATTCTCACGAAAAAGATCACCAGTAGAAATATGAGCCATATTTAGTTTTTCTACCATAAGTGCTGATTGAGTTCCCTTACCAGCACCTGGAGGACCAAATAGAATTACATTCATTTATATTGAACCCTTTGTCTGCGAGGCTTCGCAGCGGCAGCAGCTCGCATCAAGTTTTCGTAGCGGTATGCGTTTACCTTATCGATAAGGTTAAGCGCCACACCAACAAGAATCAGTAAACTCGTCCCACCAAAGAAGAACGGTAAACTAAACATGTCGTACATCACGTTCGGCAACAAACAAACCAATGATAAGTAAATTGCTCCAGCAACAGTGATACGATCCATTACTTTTTTGATATACTCTGAAGTCGACTTACCAGCCCGAATTCCAGGAATGAACTTTCCACCTTTTTTAAGGTTATCAGCCAGTTCATTCGGCGGGAATACGATCTCTGTATAGAAGAAACAGAAGAAAATAATCAAAGCCGTAAAAATTAAATAATAGAGACTTCCACTTGGAGACAAGAAATCTTGAAGACCTCTTAACCAAGCCACATCTGAAAAATTCGTGATAGTCGCAGGGAACATCAAAAGAGAACTTGCGAAAATCGGCGGAATCACACCAGACATATTAATTTTCAAAGGCAGATAGGAAGCTTGTTGTTGAACCTGCTGCTTTCCACGCTGGGAAACCGCAACCGTGATTCGACGCTGCCCGACCTCTAAAAAGATAATAGCTCCAATAACTGCGACCATCCCAGCCAAAATTATTAAAGCGACAAGGCCATTTAACTGACCTTCTGAAATCAAAGTATACATATTCGATGTCCCACTAGGGATCGAAGCGGCGATACCGGCAAAAATAATGAGAGAGGCACCTTCACCGATACCACGGTCACTAATTTGCTCACCCAACCATACAACGAACATTGCTCCACAAGTCAGTGTCACAATTGTCATTAATTTAAATGGAACTCCACCAACTGCCGAAGCTAAGACTAGGGGCTGGCCTTGAAAAGTCGCATCTCCTAACCAGTTCGCAATGGCATAACCTTGAACAATCGCCAAGAGAACCGTTGAGTATCTCGTATATTGCTGGATCTTCTTACGACCCTGCTCACCCTCTTTTTTAAGAGCTTCAAGATGGGGAACAGCCGAAGTAAGGAGCTGGAAAATAATCGATGCAGAAATGTAGGGCATGATTCCCAATGCGAACACTGATAACTGCTCAAGTGCTCCACCAGTAAAGGTATTTAACATACCAAAAAGTCCACCCTGTGATTGGATGAACTTCATAACCATGGCTGAATCCATACCTGGAGTCGGAACGTGAGCTCCGAAACGGTATAAAACCAAGATAAATAATGTAAATAAAACTCTCTTACGTAGTTCTGCGCTTCCTGCTAATCCACTTGCTGCTGACACTATTAGATGACCTCTGTTTTCCCACCTGCTTTTTCGATGGCTTCTTTTGCTGCTTTACTAAACTTGTGAGCCTTAACATTGACTGCCTTATCAATAGACCCGTTTGCAAGGATTTTGAGACGATCTGACTTAGAGATCAATCCTTTTTCTACAAGAACTTCTGGATTTACATCTCCACCTAATTGGGCAAGCTTGTCCAAGCCCATAATGACATAGGTAGTCTCGAATTTTTTGTTGTTAAACCCAAACTTAGGTAGACGACGTTGGATAGGCATTTGACCACCTTCAAAACCCCAGCGTACGCCACCACCAGATCTAGCTTTTTGACCTTTGTGACCTTTTCCAGAAGTGCCACCCCAGCCAGATCCATTGCCTCGCCCAACGCGGTGTTTCTTATGGGTAGAACCTTTTTTTGGACTCAATTCGGCTAATAAAGACATTTTATTTCTCCACCGTTACATTTAACAGATGCTGAACTTTATAAATCTGACCACGATTAGCCGGATTATCAGCAATAACTTTTTCAGAACCAATCTTGCGAAGACCAAGACAACGGACAGTGTCCTTTTGATCTTGAGTACTTCCGATTGTGCTTTTCACTAATTTAACTCGAAATGACTTTGCCATGACTCATATTCCTTATTGGAAGTCTGTAAGAGCTTTGTCACCTTTCAATTGGCCAAGGCCTTGAAGGGTAGCTCGTACCGCATTGTTCGGATTTCTCGTCCCAACACATTTCGTTAATATATCTTTTACTCCAACTGATTCCAGTACCGCACGAACAGCACCACCAGCGATAACACCTGTACCTGGAGCAGCTGGTCTCATAACCACTCTTGCAGCTCCAAACTCACCAACAACTTCATGAGCAATTGTGCGTCCATCAACCAATTGAAATTTTGCGAAACCTTTTTTAGCTGCACGAGAAGCTTTTCCGATTGCCTCAGGAACCTCTCCCGCTTTTCCTTTTCCAAATCCAACTTCGCCAGCGCCGTTTCCAACAACTACGAGGGCAGAAAAAGAAAACCTACGACCACCCTTAACAACTTTGGCCACACGGTTAATTGCAACAACTCTTTCTTCAAATTCTGGTGTTTCTTGCATATCCATAGATCCTTTAAAATTTCAATCCAGCTTCACGAGCGCTATCAGCAAGGCTTTTAACTTTACCGTGGTAAAGAAGACCTGCTCTATCGAAAACAACATTAGTAATGTTCTTTTCCAAAGCTTTCTTAGCGATAGTCTCACCAACTTTTTTAGCTCCCTCAATATTGGAACCGTTTTTATCAACTAAACCCTTAGAGCTAGCAGCTGCTAGAGTTTTGCCAGATACATCATCAATAATTTGTGCGTACATATGCATATTGCTTCTGAAAACACAAAGTCTTGGTCTCTCTGCGGTACCTTCTACTTTTTTGCGAACTCTAATTTTGTTTTTGATTCGCGACTTTACTTTATCACTGGTCTTTTTGCCGAACGACAATCTCACAGCGCACCTCTCAGTTTATTATTTACCCGCAGACTTTCCTTCTTTGCGGCGAATTACTTCATCAGAATACTTAACACCTTTACCAAGGAACGGCTCTGGCGGACGGAAACTTCTAATTTTAGCAGCTACCTGACCTACGAGTTCCTTAGATGGTCCAGAAACATGAACAGTAGTTTGCTTCTCAACCTTAACTTCAATTCCATCAGGAACCTCAAAGTTGATTGGGTGAGAATAACCTAAGTTCAACTCAAGCTTCTTTCCAGAAGCATTGGCTCTGTAACCAACACCATTTAGTAAAAGAGTTTTTGACCACCCTTTAGAAACACCAGTTACAGCGTTCTGAACTAATGATCTATAAAGACCGTGAAGAGCTCTTGCATTTTTACTCTCTTCAGTCCTTGTCAAAGTGATCTTACCATCTTCAAAAACAGCTTTAACTTGAGGCCTCATCGCAACAGTTTGAGTGTGCTTGCTGCCCTTAACAACCACTTCATTATTTGGAGTAATTGTTACGTTAACACCGCTATCTACAGTTACTGGGTTCTTACCTATACGTGACATCTCTCACCTACCAAACTGTACAAAGTAGTTCGCCGCCAACTTTTTTCTCAATTGCCTGCTTACCACTTAGTATGCCTCTGTTAGTACTTAAAATTGCCAAGCCATATCCAGCCTTTACATTAGGAATATCTCCTACTTGTACATAAAGTCTACGGCCTGGAGAACTTGCACGATTCAACTTCTCAATTGTGTGCTTTCCATTTGTATAAGAAAGGTAAACACGCATCACGCCTTGTTTTCCATCTTTAACAACTTTGAAGTTCTTAATATATCCAGAATCTTTCAAGACCTGAGCAATACCCATGCGAACATTAGAAGCAGGGATATCTACTTTCTCGTGTCTTGCCATTCCAGCGTTTCTAATTCTTGTTAAAAAATCACCGATAGTATCCATCTTAACTCCTACCAGCTCGCCTTAGTAACGCCTGGAAGTAATCCCATATTCGCATTTTCACGAACAGCGATTCTAGACATGTTAAACTTTCTCAAATATCCACGAGGACGACCTGTCAAACGACAACGATTTGTCACTCGACTCATAGAAGTCATGCGTCCTAGTTTTTGTAATTTAAATTGAGCTTCTTCGCGCTCTTCAGGGCTAAGGCTCAAATCTTTAGCTGCTTTTCTAAGTTCAGCTCTGTGCTCATAGAAACGCTTAGCTTTATCTTTCTTTTTTATTTCCTTTTGAATCATTGCTTTACGGGCCACTTCTTGTCTCCTACTTCCTAAAAGGAAATCCTAAAGCTTCAAGTAATGCCTTACCTTCAGCGTCAGTTTTTGCCGATGTACAAATTGTGATGTTCATTCCGCGAACCTTATCAACTTTATCGTAGTTGATTTCAGGGAAAACAATTTGTTCTTTCAATCCAAAGTTATAGTTACCACGACCATCAAAACCTTTAGGACTCAAACCTCTGAAGTCACGAACTCGAGGGAGCGCCAAAGTGTTAAGACGATCTAGAAAAGTCCACATATTCTCGCGACGAAGAGTCACTCTTGCTCCGAGAGGCATTCCTTCACGAACCTTAAAGTTCGCAATCGCTTTCTTAGCTCGAGTGATTACTGCTTTTTGACCAGTAAATGCAGTCAATTCATCAGCAGCTACGTTCAAAATCTTAGGATTTCCAACAGCTTCTGAAAGAGCAGTGTTAATCACGATCTTTTCAAGTTTAGGCACCTGCATGACACTAGCTAGGTTTAACTGCTTATGTAATGCTGGCTTGATTTCTTTATTGTACTTTGCCTCTAAACGAAACACAGCTATCTCCAGTTTTAAAGCACTTCAGGTGCTAATGAAATAATCTTACCAAACTGTTTAGCTCGAAGTTCACGAGCAACAGGTCCAAAAATACGAGTTCCAACAGGCTCTTTGTTCTGGTTCACCAAAACTGCAGAGTTCTCATCGAAACGGATATAACTTCCATCTGCACGACGGATCTTGTGGATAGTTCTAACGATCACAGCTTTAGCAACCTCACCCTTTTTAACTTTAGAGTTAGGAAGAGCTGATTTTACAGAAACAACTACGATATCTCCAACAGAAGCTGTTCTTCTCTTAGATCCACCAAGAACTTTGATACATTGAACTTCTTTAGCTCCAGAGTTATCCGCAACTGTCATTCTTGACTGCATTTGAATCATAGTTGAACTCCTTTAGCCACTTCAACGACCTCAGCTAATCTCCAACGCTTCGTTTTAGAAAGAGGACGAGTCTGAATGATTCTTACTTTATCACCCATCTTCGCTTTGTTCTCTTCATCGTGCGCTTTGAAGATAGAAGCTCTACGGATGTACTTACCGTATTTTTCGTGCTTCTCTTGACGATAGATTTTCACAGAAATTGTTTTGTGCATTTTATCACTTACAACTTCACCAATGACTTCATTTTGTTTTGCTCTAGTTTTCTCAGCCATGGTCTACCTCAATTCTTTACCGTCTTTTTTTGACGAAGAACTGTGTTCAAACGAGCAACATCTCGTCTCATTTCTCTAATAGAAAGAGGATTCGTCAATTGACCCATAGAGTTCTTCATTCGAGCTTCGAAAAGGTTTTTTCGAACTTCTCTCAGTTTCACTCTTACTTCATTTTCTGTTAAGTTTCTTACCTCGGAAAATTTCATATCTTAGTTCTCCCGAGCCACAAATTTAGTTTTAAATGGCATTTTATAACTCGCTAGTCGAAAAGCTTCTTTAGCTTGCTCTCTAGTTACACCGTTCATTTCATATATAATCGTACCTGGCTTGATAACTGCCGCCCAATATTCCGGCGAACCTTTACCTTTACCCATACGAACTTCAGCAGGTTTCTTAGTGATTGGCTTATGAGGGAAAACTCTAATCCAAAGCTTACCACCTCTTTTAACCGAACGAGAGATCGCGATACGACCTGATTCGATTTGACGAGACGTCATCCAAGCACTCTCAGTCGCTTGAAGAGCAAAATCACCGAAATCAATATTATTTCCGCGAGTCGCTTTTCCCCATCTACGACCTTTAAACTGTTTTCTCCACTTTACTCTTTTAGGACTTAACACGATTCGCCTCCTCTACTTCTCGAGCAGAAAGTACATCACCTTTGTAAATCCAAACTTTGATTCCAATGATTCCGTAAGTTGTTAATGCTTCGGCAACACCGTAATCAATGTTGGCTCTCAAAGTATGAAGTGGAACAGACTTTTCGTTGTACCATTCAGTTCTAGCGATTTCAGCACCGTCAAGACGACCAGAAACCTGAACTTTAATACCGCGAACACCACTTCTGATTGCAGAAGCCATTGCTTTCTTAAGAATTCGTCTCCAAGAAATACGCTTTTCAAGTTGAAGTGCAATGTTCTGCGCTACAAGCATTGAATCCATATCTGGCTTGCGAACTTCTTGAATGTTTACGAAAACTTCGCTTTCAGTTCTCTTTTGAATGTCAGCCTTAAGACCATCAATCCCAGCACCTTTTTTCCCGATAACAACACCAGGGCGAGCTGTCGAAATGATTACCTTAAGTTTCTTAGCTGCACGCTCCATCTCGATCTTTGCAACACCAGCGTGCTTCAAACGACCCTTGAGATACTTACGTAGTTCAAAATCCTCATGTAATTGATCAGCATAGAGCTCTTTAGATGCATACCATCTTGAGTCCCAAGTTCTAATTACGCCTACTCTTAATCCAATGGGGTTTACCTTCTGTCCCACGGCTTACCTCTCATCCAAAATTACGTTGATGTGACTCATTTTTTTCTTAATGCTCTGTGCACGACCTTGAGCAGCTGGCTTGAATCGCTTTAACGATGGCCCCTGATCAACAGTGATCGTCTTTACATAAAGGTTATCGATATCGATAACTTTTTTCTGCTCAGCATTCGCTACAGCAGACTCAATGAGCTTCTTAATCATTACTGCAGACTTCTTTGGCATAAAAGTAAGAATACGAATTGCTTCGTTTACTTCTTTGCCTCGAACCGTGTCCGCAACAAGTCTTGCTTTTTGTGTCCCTACGCGGGCAAATCGAAGTTTTGCTTGTACTTCCATCTTAGTACCCTACCTTTACTTCTTCTTCTTATCGGCGTGACCGGTATAAGTACGAGTTGGAGCAAATTCACCAAGCTTGTGTCCGATCATATTTTCAGAAACATAAACAGGCATAAACTTCTTACCGTTATGAACAGCCAAAGTAAGACCAATCATTTCTGGTAAAATAGTTGAACGACGAGACCAAGTCTTAATAACTTTTTTATCGCCAGTCTCAGTTGCCTTTAAAACTTTCGCTAATAGGTGGTGGTCAATAAATGGACCTTTTCTTAATGATCTTGCCACAGCTTAGCTCCTACCTTTTCTAGAACGACGCTTGATAATAAACTTATCAGTCGCTTTATTGTTTCTCGTTTTGTGTCCTTTACACGGCTTACCCCAAGGCGTTACTGGATGGTTTCCTTTACCAACACCTTCACCACCACCAAGCGGGTGATCAATTGGGTTCATCGCCATACCACGAACAGTTGGTCTTTTACCCATCCAACGTGAACGACCGGCTTTACCGATGGTAATGTTCTCGTTGTGAATGTTTCCAACTTGGCCAACAGACGCTCTACATTCAGCAAGAATCTGACGAGTCTCACCAGAAGGCATTTTAATTTGAGCATACTTTCCAACTCGACCAACAAGAGTACAAGATACTCCAGCTCCGCGAGCGATCTGACCACCTTTTCCAGGTCTCATTTCGAGGTTGTGAATCACAGTACCAACAGGGATTGAGCTTAGCTTTAAGCTGTTACCTGGTTTGATATCTGCTTTTTCAGAAGAAATGACTTCTGCCCCAACCGCTAATCCAACAGGAGCAATAATGTAAGACTTTGCTCCGTCAGCATAATGAAGAAGAGCAATACGGCAAGATCTGTTCGGATCGTACTCAATCGCTACAACTTTAGCTGGGATATCAATTTTATTTCTTAAGAAATCGACAATACGGTAACGTCTTTTGTGACCGCCACCCTTGTGTCGAATCGTAATCTGACCATGGTTGTTTCTAGCAGCTTTCTTGCGAATAGGAGCTGTCAGACTCTTCTCTGGCTTACTTTTTGTGATTTCTTTGAAATCAAAGCCCGTCATTCCACGACGGCCCGGACTTCTTGGCTTAAACGTCTTCAAACCCATGACCTACGCTCCCTCGAAGATGGCAATTGATTGACCTTCTTTCAAACGAACCAAGGCCTTCTTATAATATTTAGGTGGACCAAATTTCGCGTATTTCTTGAGCCAACGGCCTCTAGAAACCATAGTGCGAACTGATTTCACCTTTACATCAAATGACTTTTCAACAGCCATTTTAATTTGATCTTTAGTCGCCTTACGGTCTACTTCGAAAACGTAAGTCTTGTGATCTTCTGATAAAATAGCTGATTTCTCTGTAACGATGGGACGCTTAATAATTTCGTACATCTTATGCCTCCTCACCACATCGCTTAGCAATTTGTGCGATTGAGCTTTCAGTTACAATTGCAGCGTCATACTTGAGAAGGTCGTAAACATTCATACCTTCAACACTGTTGTAACGGAAAGTTGCAAGGTTGCGAGCTGCGCGAGTGAACATGTCATCACGGTTCTCATCAATCAAAATTGCCTTTTCAACACCAAAGCCCTTAAGGCGCTTCGCCAACTCATTGGTTTTGCCTTCAGACTTCATATCCTTAACAACAAAAAGCTTACCCTCTTTCATTAAATGAGAAAGAGCAGACTTCATTGCTTTCTTCTTAATCTTCTTCGGAAGAGTATAAGAGTAATCTCTAGGCTCTGGACCAAAAGTAATCGCACCACCACGAAGTAGAGGTGATCTTTTGTTACCTTGACGAGCGTTACCCGTTCCTTTTTGTTTAAATGGTTTCGCCGAACTTCCTCTCACCATGCCGCGAGTTTTAGCTTGATGAGTTCCCGCTCTACGAGAAGCAAGTTGCCAACGAACCACTGTGTGAAGAAGGTCTTTACGAACTTCTTGCTCGAATACAGTCGCAGGCAATTCAACACTACCTACTTTTTTCTTTTTCCAATCTAATACATCTACACTAGCCATTGCTCATCACCCTTAAAGTTGCTTCGAAAGTTTGACCAGAGTGTTTCGCCCACCTGGCACAGGTCCTTTAATCAACAAAACATTTTCTTCGGGTAAAACATCGAATACTTGAACATTCTTAGTTGTGATTGTTTCATCACCGAAATGACCTGGATATTTCTTTCCGGGAACGACTCGTCCTGGCCAAGTTCTGTTACCAGATGAACCCGGCTTTCTGTGGAAACCAGAACCGTGAGATGCTGGACCACCACCGAAGTTCCAACGCTTCATTACACCAGCAAATCCGCGACCTTTAGACTTCGCCGTCATTTTAACGACATCACCTTTAGCAAAGCTCTCAATAGAAACTTCTTGTCCAACTTTAACGCCTTCTGGAAGAGCCTGACGAATTTCACGAGTGTATCTCGTTCCATCAGTTAAGCCAGAAGCCTTTAAGTGACCAAGTTCTGCTTTAGATGTGTTTTTAGCTTTCTTAACGCCACCACCAGCAATCTGAACTGCTGTGTAGCCTTCTTTTTCATCTGTCTTAATTTGTGAAACCGTCCACGGCTCCCAACGTAAAACAGTGACAGGAACAATGTTGCCCTTGTCATCGTAAACCTGACCCATTCCAACTTTATAAGCAAAACCTGAATCAAGTTTTACTGAGTTGGAACTCTCAGTTTTTGTCTCTTCAGTTTGAGCACTTTGCTCTTCCTGAGGAGTTTCTGTGTTTTGAGTTTGATCTTCACTCATTTTTTAATCTCCCTAGCCATCTGACAGTTTTATCTCGAGACTACCTCGAGCTTCATCAGCAACCGATTAGATGTCCGTCTTAATCTCCACGTCTACACCAGCCGAAAGGTCAAGCTTCATCAACTGATCGATTGTTTGCGGTGTTGGCTCTAAAATATCTAACAAACGCTTGTGCGTTCTAATCTCAAATTGTTCACGTGATTTTTTATCAACGTGTGGTGAACGAAGAACAGTGTATCTGTTGATTCGCGTAGGAAGAGGAATAGGACCAGCAATGCGTGCACCTGTACGACGTGCAGTCTCTACGATTTCCTTGGTGGAAGCGTCTAAAAGTTTGTGATCAAAAGCTTTTAATCTAATTCTGATTTTTTGCGTTTGCATATGCTTACTCTTCTTTCTTTTCCTACTTTGCGAGAAGTTGATCTTCAAAAATTAGAAGATGCGCAAGTTCCTCACAGTCTTTTTAACTCGTAAACTTCAAATAAATTGAACCCTTTGGACAATAGAAAACCCCGATCCCAGTAAGGGGATCAAAGATCGATTCAATTCCAAGGATTCCTAAGACGAAGTCTACAGATCGGCGAGTATGCCTCTGACACCCTGCTTTTGTCAATGGTCCCCATAAAAAATAATTGGATTTTTCAGTAATTTAGCGAGTTGGAGCCCTCTTGTGAAACTTGCTCTAGAAGCGAAAAGGACCATTTTTGTCACTTTTGATAGTTGTACAACCTGAGGGCGATGTAAACACTTAAATTTATTAGATATGCATGCATGAATTTTTTTCATTCAAGAATATCTTGAACCCTCAAAAGTGGGATCGATCTACTCAATAGAGTTTTTGCATCTATTATATAGATAGAAAAAGCAGCACTGGAATTGCACTAAACGGTCTCATGTTTTTTAGTCGTCTATACCCTTTCCTCAGATTCAATTTATTGATTTTGAGCATAGGTTTTACTCTCATCTCTAACACAGCGGACGCAAAGTTGGTTTGCGAAGACCAATTCTCGCCCAAATCTATGGGGAAATCTGGTGCAATTATTCAGATAAAAACTGGTGACCTACTGGAATTGAACCCCCAGGCCAGCACCCAAGCCAATGAATACCTAAAATTGATGAGACCCCTGACTAAACAGATTCCGAAGGCCCTCGGATTCGAATTATTTTCGAAAGTGGCCAACTCGTTATCGATGTCAGATGACGACCTTTTAAGCCTAGCCAACTCAGGAATATCTGAGCAAAGGACCTATGCCGAAAAAATGTTTCAGATGCTCGTCGATGAGTTCCTTCCAAGGTCAGAGGTTGTGGACGAAAAAATTCCTCTCAGACCCCCTGGGCCATTTTTTAATCGAACGGAGGAACAGAAAGAGGTCGCCAAAGAATATGACGCACTTCTAGAAAAACTCGTCAAAGATTTCAAAATCAAAAGCCCAATTGGTATTGGAGAAAAAACGGTAGCCGCAAAGGTTCGCCGCTCTTTTGATA
>CAZFYV010000075.1:12039-13400 GCA_964523195.1 uncultured Pseudobdellovibrionaceae bacterium | reverse complement strand
CGGAGCTCTAAGCGATCACCATTGGGTGAATTGGCTTTTAAATATTTCATCAATAGATCACTGAGCTCGTGGGAGGTTAATAGCTTTCTTAACTCTTCGTTATTAAGTCGAGCTACAGATTCATTGATTTCAAACTCTTCTGAAAGTGACTTATAAACAAAGTTAGAACACTTGAAATACTGGTCACTAGAAAAGTGAGATTTTGAAAATCCAAAATATGTAAACAATTGATAAGTTCCAAACCAATCTGTTAATCCCGTTTTACCAATATTTTGAGTGAGGACTTGAGCAAATGTCTTTTGGCTGTAACGACTCATGGCTACATCAGAGAACCAATAGGAATTTATCACTTCAGCGGCTCTTTTGTGAAGAGCTCTCAAATTGCGACCAATCTTTACAACATTGGCAAGAACGTCTTCAGGAAGCTCAGAATCACCATGGTGCTTTTGAACCCATGCTGAATAGAGCTGATAACTGTTTACCAGATATCTACTCTTGATTCTTAGTACCGATTCACCATCACTTGCAGCCAAATTATCTAGGCAATGTGGTGTTTCAAGTGACATTTTAACGACGTCATCATGCTTTAATGTCTGGAGCAAATGAGTCCATTCATTGTCTTCATCAATCTTCAAAAATAGATTTAGATCCTCTTGTATGTAACACAAGAACATCTTAACTAGATTAGATTCCTTTTGAGAAAATCCCTGAGTTCCTTTAGCACTATGCTGCTGTAAAAAGAAATTTAAAAGGGTCTCATTGCTCGAATCTGTGTAGTCACCATCTCGAGTTTGGATATTAGTTACGTGAAAACACTCCGCCAAATCACCCAAAACATTTAAGACTTTAATTTGATCGATATCATAGTCTAAGCGCTCAACTTGACCCAGTACATCTTCGTATTGAACAAGATACTTCAAAATATCTCGGGTGCACTTTAGGTCAAGACCATCGATATCTGGCCCATAAATGTTTTCTAGGTATAGCTCAAGCAATGCATTGGCTGAATCCATCGAAAACTTTTCATTTTCACCGTTATCATCACCTTCTTTTCGAACTGATGACACTAAATCAGAGTGGTCATCTCCGGGGAAAAATGCCATAACTCTTTTTAGGTCCTCTTTTTTCACGGCCTGTTTATCAAATTCAACTAACTCACTATTAAAGAATTCAGTAACTGGAGTTTTTTCCCAGGAGTAATCATAAAGATCATAATATCTGATAAGCCTGGTTGGTGTTGGTTGTTCGAGATAGGTCTCATAGACTGCCTGGTAAAGAGAGTGTGCGATTTTTTTCCAAACCTCTTTCTGCCCTTCAATGGCGATTTCAAAGAGCCCTTCTTGTTCTTGTTGAAGAAGGTT
>CAZFYV010000075.1:0-12023 GCA_964523195.1 uncultured Pseudobdellovibrionaceae bacterium | reverse complement strand
AAAAGTCTTCATTAAACTCGTAAATCAACTTAAAGAAGTCTTTTTGACTATCGAAGTTTTCAACATCAATTTTACTCGAAAGCTCCAACAACCATTTTGAAAATTCATTATTTTTGTCGACTTCTTCGAAATTATAGTCGTAATCAGAGAGATGTTCGACCACCCATACCAAAAATAAAAAGGTCGACTGTAGCTTTTCCGTTGGACTCTTTTCAGACGCTTTTAATTTCTCAGCACATCTGGCTAAAAACTCTTCTTGGGGCATTGTTCTTAGACTATGAATCATTCCCAAGAAGTCATCATTACCTGCAAAGTGGCCAAACTCACCCGGAAAAAGAATTTCGTGTTCGTGAAAGAGGCTATCGAACAAAGTGAAAAATCTCTCGCTATAATCTTTTGGATAGACCTTTTTAGGCTCCTCATAGTCAGGGACATCAAGAGAAATTGTTTTTCTATTTTGATTCTCAGGGATCTCTTTCCAAAGGCCACTGACCTTCAAATATTTAATATATGTTTGCATACCACTCAAACGAACTGCCGGATGGTGGTGGGTACTAAAACCACTTACAAGAGCATCCATGATATTACTATCGTAAATATAGTCTTCGTTCAGGGGTCCTTTTTCATCATCTTCGAGATTTCTATCTTTTCTTTCAGCCTCAAAGATTTTCTCCATAGCGGTAAAAGCTGCATTTGGATCATACTTACCATTCATAAGATCAATAGCTTTTGTGTCGGCTGTAAATTCTTCGGTTTGAGACGACATGAAAGTACTTCTATAGGAATAATCATTTTCGTGATGGGTGTGACCTTCCATCAAATGAGATAATTCGTGGGCAATAATAAATGCCAACTCATCTTCAGTAAAATCGGAGTTTAGAAGTCCTAGAGTCACACCGACTTCAAAAACAGGATCTTTATTATCGGCTGCACCCCAGTACTTTCTAAGGGTATATTTTCGATCGCCATACATGATCTGTTGAGGCACTTCAAACTCTGCATTCGCAGTAGCGTAAGCGTTAATTGATTTTTTGCTCGAAAGAATACTGATAACCAACTTATTCTTCTGTGAACGAATCCATGGACCCGCTAGATTCATGCAAATTTCTCTTATGTGATCGACGGCTCCTTGAATTTCGGGGGGTGTCTCTTTATAGGGAGGGTTCAAAATATAACCCATATTGTCTTTAAACCTTGATTCGAATTCTTGACTGTCTTTTTTAAAGAATACTTCGTCGATTTTTTTCTTGAGACCCAAAGCCTACCCCTTTTCTAAGATGACCTTTTCTTTTCGGTCTTTAGAACGGGGAATTTCATGGATTTCGAAACGGAAAAGACAATTTTTTGGAGGGTGAAATGAATTATATCAAAATGCACACAGTCAAATTCACAGATCAACTTAATCACAAATATTATGTTTCAAGGGAGTTCAAAGTCTCAATTTCAAACGGCTAGAAATCGAAAATAAAAGGAAGAAGTTAACTTTATCCAGTCTAACTATAGAAACTAGTTCTCCACGTCATCGACGACTTTGACGAAATTTTTATCTTGATCCACGGTCCATATATCGAGAGTCGAATCGTTATCGATATTTCCAATAGCGATTAACTTAAATCCCTCTGCCGTAGCAGTACAATCTGGACAATACTGTTGAGCTAAAGCTTCAAAATTTACAGTTTCAAGTTTTGCCGTGGGGTCATAACTTATCTGGCCCGCCTGAAGAAGGCCATCGCTATTGATGATTTGCTCACCTTCGGGTTTATACATCGATCCTTCTAAACTCAATGGTCTTGTAAAACCAAATTTGTAAGTAGAATTCTGTATAATCATTCCTCCACCGAATCCCATAACTCGAAGGTCTGTTGTGAAGGCACCATATTCAGCCCGGTGAGCTTGTAGCGCTACATAGGCAGATCCTAAAGTCAGTTTCCCCGCTTGCTGTTTAGCTTTGGATTGAAACTTTTCCAGATGGGGTTTCATCATAAAACCGATTCCAATGGCAATAACGACAAGAATAGCTAGTACGATACCAATAATTTTTAAGGCTTTCACAACCCCTCCTTAGATCATTTACCCTCATTTCACCGCGCAAGATCAATGAGGTCAATAAAACAACGGCCACTGGTCCTGGAACCAATGGCCGTTTTCAATTTATATCCTAAATGATCTTAAAGACTACTCCGCTGTCTCGGCAGTCTCTTCAGTCGCTGCAGCTTCTTTTTCAGCAGCTTCTTTGAATGACTTAATTTTGGTTGCATCTGGAGATAACAACACAAACAATTGACGCCCTTCTAATTTTGGCTTGGCTTCAACGTTAGAGACATTATCAAGCTCAGCCGTCACTCGCTCTAAAAGCTTCAAACCAACTTCTTGGTGAGCCATCTCTCGCCCCCAAAAGCGAAGGTTGACCTTAACCTTATCTCCATCGAGCAAAAAACGCCTTGCATGCTTTAGCTTCACATTTAAATCGTGGTCATCAGTTCTTGGTCGAAGCTGAATCTCTTTTATTGTAATAACCGTTTGCTTCTTACGAGCAGCAGCTTCTTTTTTCTTGTTCTCATATTTCCACTTACCGTAATCCATAATTCGACAGGTCGGTGGCTTTGCCGTAGGAGCAATTTCAATAAGGTCTAAACCCTTATCCTCTGCCATTTTTAATGCTTCCGCTGGCGGAAAGATCCCTAGCATTTGTCCTTCGTCATCGATCACTCTGACTTCTGGTGCGACGATATCCTCGTTTGTACGATATTTATCTTTTTGTGGTCTTTTTCCTTTTAATCCGCCACGACGAAATTTTCTAATGGCTTTCCTCCTGGTTATCTTGTTTCGTCATTAAAGGACTTTCCAACTGGTATTCACCAATGTCCTTTTTAAGAGTCGAGATAAACTCATCCTGACTCATTGCCTGTATTGTTTCACCATTTCTCAATCTAATCGAAACGGTTCCTGCTTCTTTTTCCTTATCCCCGATCGTAATCATATAAGGGATTTTCATAAGCTGTGCTTCTCGAATTTTATAACCCAGCTTTTCACTTCGATCATCGAACTTGGCTCTGATGCCGTTAGCGACGAGCTTTTTACAAAGCTCTTCGCAATAATCAGCTTGATTATCAGTGACATTCATAAGCATCACTTGGACTGGAGCTAGCCACGTTGGGAACTTCCCTGCACAATGTTCAATGTAGATTCCTAAGAATCGTTCAAGTGTTCCAAGAACAGCTCTATGTAGCATTACTGGAGTATGCTCACTATTGTCTTCACCGATATATCTTAAGTTGAAATTGGCAGGCATATTAAAATCAACCTGCATAGTTCCTAACTGCCAGCTGCGCTTAATCGCATCTACAAAATGGATTTCAATCTTAGGGCCGTAGAAAGCCCCATCACCTTCGGCAATTTCAAATGGAAGTCCCATTTTATCAAGTGCATCGGCCAAGCTTTTTTCAGAATGATCCCAAACTTCATCTGAGCCCATACGCTTTTCAGGTCGAGTTGCAAGACGAACTTTAAAATTTGGCATACCCAAAGTCGAATAGATCTCTTTGAGCATTACCATAAAGCTCTCGATTTCACCTTGCATCTGATCAGGTGTACAAAAAATATGAGCGTCATCCTGAGCCATAGATCGTACGCGAGTTACTCCATGTAATGAACCACTTGTTTCAAAGCGATGTAGTCGCCCAAAATCAGCAATACGATATGGAAGTTCACGGTATGAATGTCTCTCGGAGGCAAACATCAAACAATGACCTGGGCAATTCATTGGCTTAACAGCACTTACGCGCTTTTCATCAACTTCTGTGAAATACATATTTTCTCTAAAGTTGTCGTAGTGCCCAGAGGTCTTATAGAGTTCCACATCAAAAATCTGTGGAGTGATCACTTCTTGATAGCCAAATTTTATATAGAGCTCACGAATATAATTCATTAGCTCATTATAAATTACAGTACCTTTTGGCGTAAAAAATGGCGACCCAGGAGTCCACTCGTGGAACATAAAAAGCCCAAGCTCTTTACCTACTTTTCTGTGGTCGCGTTTTTTAGCTTCTTCTAGGTTATGAAGATATTCCTTCATTTCTTTTTTGTCGTGAAAAGCCGTCGCATAAATTCTTTGAAGCTGAGGATTATTAGCATCCCCACGCCAGTAAGCACCGGCAGTACTCAAAACTTTGAAGGCTTTAATCTGGCCCATATTCTCAACATGGGGACCCCGACAAAGATCAAACCAATCTTCACCCTGTTTATATATAGACACTTGGTCTTCACCAAGATCCTCAATAATTTCTACCTTAAAGCGTTCACCCATTTTTTTGAAAGTTTCAATAGCCTTTTCTTTCGACCATACTTCACGAGTGACTTTGTCTTTTCGCTTAACAATTTCTTTCATTTTAGCTTCTACTTTTTCCAAATCTTCTGGAGTAAAAGCTCTTGGAGAATCGAAATCGTAAAAGAACCCATTATCGATCACCGGACCGATCGTGACTTTTACATCAGGCCAAATCTCCTGCACGGCTTGGGCCATTAAGTGGGCTGCAGAGTGCCTAATCACTTCTAAAGAAACTTCGTCTTTAGGAGTGATAATTTGAATTTGATCGTTATTCTGCAATTCAAAACGTAAGTCTTTAATATCGCGCTCATCATTTACGCGAGCACCTAATGTATTTTTCGCTAATCCAGGACCAATGCTTTCTGCGACCTCTAAGACAGTGTGATTATGGTCGAATTCTTTTACTGATTGATCGGGAAGACGTATTGATACTTTTGACATTAGAAGGTGGTTACGATTGTGGTAACAACCGCGATATTTTTAGCTTGAGTTGTGATCTCGTGATGCCACTGTTTCATCTACTGAAATCTCCAAATAGTTGAAAAAAAATCCTCTTCAAAGGACTCCCTAATATAATACATTGAATTATCGGTAAAACCAGATTTTTTCAACGCCTATCTCCACAAAATGTCAGGATTTTTGTGATTTTTCCAAAGAAAAACCTAAAATCGAGGCCTCAAACGGGAATAATTTAGGTATCACCCCTGGTCCTCCATTTGCTCCTAGATCAGACAGGGTTAAATATTTCAGGGGGATCTATGCGAATTCTATTCACATTATTATGTTTTGTTGTTTTTTCACAGTCGGCTCAGGCCCAAGGCTTTGATCCACTAGGTCAAGCGTTGAGCGAGTTTCTGTTTGGCGCGCCTTCTAAATGTTTTTTAGAGGATTTTGACAAAGAAGAACGAGGCCTAGAAGAGCATTTTGCCATCATTTCCGAATACGAGAAGAAAGAGAAATATTGTAAAGCCGCTCAGCAAGCCATAGCTCTTCAGCTTCAATATCCTGCCCACCCGCGAGTGAAACAGTTTCCAGAACGAGCGATCGAGTTACTCTTATTAGGAGAACACTGGAAGCCTGTGATCGTAGAAGTGCACAATTACTTTATTCAAAGGCCTGAGGGCGTTGAGGCATTTAAAGCCGAGAAGATGTACTGGCTTATGACTAAGGCCTATATGGGTGCCATGCCGAGCTTCCAACATGACCAGACAATCACGATGGAAAGCCTCGATGCTTTCGAAGCCTTTATTGAGTATTTTCCAGACAGCCCCCATGTTCCTCAAGTTAGACAATTTCTATTTTTAGCGAGAGATACCAAAGCCCGCTACGAGGCCATTGAAGTCGGTGGATACTATCTCAAACGTGGAAAAAGAAAAAAAGAAGCCAGATTTTTTATGGCTGCCTACAATCGAATCAAAGCCCTTTTTGTGATCGCGGATTTTGAAGGCACGACGGCAGAAGGTGAAGCGCTCGATATGCTTTATGAGAGTTTAGCTCCCCTCACTTTTCCGATTCCAAAAACGTCCAGAGATGAACTAAGACGTTGTATCAGTGATGATGAGCCTCGAATGGTCGTTGGTGGAATCAAAAAATTTGTAGCGACCAATCCTAAAATTAGTAATCTAAAAGGAAAAAGAGTCGAAAAAGTTCAACAAAAATTAGGAGTGATCTACGACCGTTTAGCCTCGAATGAATTATGTAACGGAAAGAAGCTCCTTCAAGAAATGTTTGAAGTACGAACCGACCTTGGCAACAAATGGACTAAGAAATCTGAAGTCGTATTTCTTAATGCTACATTTGATCGCCTTAGAAACGTCTTCCTGGTAAAAGAATTCCAAGATAGCGCTGCCGCTCCAGAGGCAATGGCCTATGTTGTAAGAGTAGCTGCGAAGCTTTCTCAACTGGTCGAAGAAAAAGCAGAAAAAGACGAGTGGACACAGAAAGCTCAGTTTGGATTAGAAACTCTTCGAGAAAACTATGGCCGAAGCGAATGGCTTAACTATGCAAACAAGTGGGTTCGAAACCCAAAACTATAAGTCTTTAAAGAGATCGATACTAAAAACAAAAAAGCCTGAGAGAGTCTCAGGCTTTTTTGTTTCTAAATCAACAGGGTAAATCTACATCATTAGAGCATCTGATTCTACTGGAGCTTCGTCGGTTGATGGACTACTAGGTACATCATTAATGCCGTAGGCTCCACATCTTTCAGCACCGGGATGTCCTCGTCCCGTGCAACAAGCACTGACTTCAGTAACCATGGCATTAGTTGTTGATAAGTAGCTTAAAGCTTCACCAGCTTGATTAGCCACAACAGATTGCATCCCTGAGTTACCTTCTATATCTGATCTTGAAATTGGAACAAAGAGGTCAGGATTGGAAAAGCTCATGGCTTCTTCAGGATTGTTCATCATGGCTTGAGCCCAAGCCCCTCCACTCAATGGGGCACGTGCTTGAACAAAGTTGCCTTGAGCATCAAAACGAAGCCCCATGGGGCCACCTTTATCAAAAAGTCCATCACCCCAAAGATTAATCTGTTGAATTTGTCCCGGAGTATCACCGTAGCGAACATTGATTTCTAAATCTTGCGCGCCACGACCTTTAGAGGTGAGAATAAATCCACCTTCCCCACCGCATTCAGCTTCAAAGTTATGTGGCCCTGGCTGGCTATTGTATATTTCATTAATGGCCGCACACATTCTTGGATGGTTTGCCATTTCAGATAACTGCATTTCAGGAGGCATGGTTAAAAATTGCTGAGTGGTAGGGTGATTGATATTGCTCGTATCTCCACAACCACCTTCTGGCGAATCGATCACTTGAAATTGACTATAAATTTCACCACACCCAAGAGCGGTTGCTCCAACGACAACTTCAGCAGCAGATGCAGCACCTGCGACAGCTACTCCAAATGGACCTGCAACTGCACCAGCCGCGAACCTGGCACCTAGCCGACTCCCCGATGCCAGCATCGCTCTACGTCCATGGGAAAGGGAGCCATGTCCACGGTTAAGATCTGTATTTCTAAATCCATTAGTCGTGCGGCCTTTGCGCATTTCTCGAGTATCGTATCGACTCAAACCAGAGCTAATCTGCAACCTTTGTAATGAGGCGTTAGTCTCTGGTAGATCCAAATGGGGAAGATTAACAAAAAAATTGCGAAGGGCACTAGGGTTACTTCTAAACTCCTGCGCTCTACTAGGGTTTCTCATGGTTTTCATCGCGCTGCCATACTCACGACGGGTATGAACAGCTGCGCCTAAATTGTATCTTGCTTCAATGGCCTCATCTATCACACCTGCTAAACTAGGATTGGCCCTTTGAAACTCTTGAAGACGCATACGATCCGCTTCTGGCAAATATCTACTCTCTTTCAGTAGAATTTCTCGCACCGGAGCAAATCTTTCTGCTGAAGCCGCTGATGCTCTTCGAGATGCTGATACCTCTAAGGCTTGTCGTTCATCAAATCCGATCCTCGCACCCACTGCCTCGCGAAGATTATCCCAATGAGTAACGAGCCGTCCTTCAGGAACATCACCGTTTGCCAATTGTGATTTAAAGTCTTCAATCCTCTCCATGGCAGAATCTCTCCACCCTGCTTGTCCAACATCAGGGTTGTCTCGAATTTCTTGAAGCAATCCATCTGCATACCTATTAAATGCATCTGCGTCTGCAGGTCTCGTCGTAAAAGAGTTATGACTAAGATCAGGAGAGTATCCATCATTAACTAAGGCTCTAAGAGCAGCCCGCTCATTATCTATAACAGCGCCTAAGCCCGTGTGAGTTTGCGCAAGGTACCTTTGAATATTTCGCATCTCTAAACTGGCGCAAACCACTTGCCTGGCATGGGCGTCGACGACCATCATTTCAAAAAACAAATCAAAAAACTTCACAAAATATTCATTCTCAAAGAATTCGTATTGATTATCTGCGATCGAACAGGCCGGTGCGCGCGTTGCACTCATTCCAGCAGACCTTCGAGCTGCTCTATTGGCAGCGATACCAGCCCCTGTTCCGGCAGCTCCTATCAAAGTAGCACATGCAGCGAGGGATACGGCCGTTCGGCAAATGACATCGTCAGCTAGAACATTTAATTTTGCGAGCATCTCTTCTTGAGTTCCGCACTCAGTTCCCTCTGGCCAATCCTGTTGGAAGGCCATATCGGTATTCCAATCGGGATCATCATTACTCGATATCACCCCGTCTCTTTCTTCACCGACCGAAATATTAGAAACAAATGAAACTGATAAAATTAAAACGACAGACAAGAAAGATCTAAACATTATTTAGTCCTCCCCATCCATTTAGCTGACCCTTGGCAGGCAGCGATTTTTTTAAATTTCTTTTTCAAACGCTTTTCATAAGAAGTTCCTGCACAGGCACCGATTTCATAGGCCATGGAAACACCTTCGAGTCGAGGTCTTACCCTACGCATTCTCCAGTTAACTGATTTTCGTCCCCAACAGGTGTTGATTTCACGCTTTAAAGTAGATCTACATTGCTTTTGTGAAACCTGGTAGCAGGCCATAAAATATTCTTGGGGCTGACAAAGATCCCTAGGTAATCCGTATTCAATATTTTTATACCAACGCTTAATTGGAATCGGTGCCATGCTACGATTTAACTTAACTCGTTTAACAGCTTGGATGACTTTTTGCCTTGGGGTTAATGAGGTTTTTTTAACAGAAGCAACAGATCTCTTTGAGCGAGCTTTTCGTCGCTTCTTTCTTTTGTTTTTGGATTTTTTTGAAGACTTAGCCTGTTTAGAAATCTTAGAAGACTTTGATTTATTCTTGCTAGAGGTTTTAGCATAGGGGGTGCTGAGTCCTACACAAAATAGAACCGCCAATATAAGCCAAGTTTTCCCCAAAAATTTCAGAATCACTTCCCAACCTCGTCTAACACTTATCGGCATATATAGTTCTTGTTTCAATACTTTAGACGACTTTTAACTTCACCAATATATCGTATTGAGACAATTAAAACTCCGTGAACTCTCCAAGACTTTGAGTCTACCAGTCATCGTTCTATTTAATTTTAGCAAAGTAAAGTGACAGGAACTGCCATCAAATCTAGAGGTTCCCGCATAGATCGGGATTAACATTTCGAAAGTATTGATTACGACAATATCTTCTCATTTCTTGAAGAGAAGGAGGATCTCCTTCAAGAATCGCTTGGTTTCCTACTTCTCGACCTCTACGCCCCATAAAGGCTTCGACAGTTTGTCCGAGCCTATCTAGGTAGCCTTGTGCAGCTCCTGGATCTCGACCGAGCATCTGTCGATGATTACCCATCGTGTAAGTTCCACTTAAAAAATTATAATCAAAACTTCCATCCGGTAAAACTCGAATTTCACCTGCTCCCATAACAGGGACTCCAGTACCATTATCAGCTATATGAAAATGCTTTACACCGAACTCCAATTGATTTCTCACGCGCCCAAACGACATGGACCCGTCAGATCTAACAACCCAAGTATAAGTCCCAGGCTCTAAAGGTTCCGAAGCTCTTCCTGGAGAAAAGTGTCGAATGTCGCCCGCTCGTTCAGCATCAAGTCTTAGCTCAGCAGGTATCTGAATTGGAGACCTCACTACACCTCTTCTAGTTTCAACATCATGAACTTTCATGACCATAGGGATATCACCATGGTCGGCAATATAGGGTCGAAAATCATCAAAGCTGACTTGAGGTGTGGCTACACGGGGTCGACCACTTACTGGTGCCCGTTCTGCAGCAGCGGGAGATCTACGGGCTAGCGCTCGGGCTCGTTCAATTGCTGCTGGCAATTGATTTCTAGCCGTTGAACTAAATTTTACGCCGAGAAGATCATCACCTGAAAGAGTCTCTTCAACAAGTTGATTTCGCCCATCAAGATATCTAAGTGTCACCGAACCATCTGCGTTTACTGCAGTAATTTCACCAGCTCTTCGGCCTCCATCGACCGGAAAAGAAACGTACCTATTGGTACCCTCAAAAACTTGACCACGATTAAAGGCGTCTCTAAAACCGTCATAACTTGGATCTCCAGTCGGTGGCCCTCTTATAACGATCGGGTTCGAAGCTCCAGCTGGTGGAGTTACCCGTCCTTCAGCAACAGCTCTCTGAAGAGCTCCAGGTAGACGCTCCCTAGCTGTAGAACTTGTCTTAACACCCATTAGCTGCTCACGAGTAAGAACAACTTCTCGAACTCCATCTCGATCAAGATATCGAACGACAGCAGTTCCGTCGCCGACACTGATTATTTCACCTGCGAGTCGATCTCCATTTATGGGAAAAGAAATGTACCTGTCAGTCGAATTTAAAATCGTTCCATCATTATAAGACTGTCGAAATGCCCTATAACTTGGATCTGGAGAATATGAAAAACTAAAAGCAGCCGTTTCGCTTGGCCGAGCAGATAACATCTCACTGCGATCTAATAAAACTCGAGATCCATCTTCTAGTTCAACGGTGACTTGACCTCTACCCGCATCGACATCAACCACTCGAGCAGGAACTCTTTGCCCTCCGCCACCCATTTGGTAAGAAATAAAGCGATCTCCGTCGGTCACATTTCCGTTTGTTACAGCATCACGAAATCGATCAACATCCGCTGAGACTCCACGCTCAAAAAAGAACCGAGATGAATCAGCAGACCTGGCACTCACTAATTGTTCTGGAGTTAAGCGAACTCTCTCGGGACCATTTCTAGTCATGATCTCGCCAATAGCCGTACCATCAGGGCCAATCTCAGTTATTCTTACTGGTTGTCGCCCACCTGCTATCTCTACAGAGATAAATTGATTGTCGGGAGTCAACTCACCTGTATTAAAGGCCTCTCTAAACCGTCGAACATTATCATCTCGAGTAGCACCCGGATCCAAAATTCGTGCAACAGAATCAGGAAGAGCTCGTCTGGCATCGGCTGCATCGCCACTTCCACCGAGAAGTCTTCCAAATGCATTTTGAATACGCCTGGCATGACCTACACAACCATCGCCATCGTTAGCCAAACTTGGCAAAGGTAGAATTATCAATGATAGAAAAATAAATTTTAAAACTATATACCGCATACGTCCCCCGAAGGTGAACGATTCATGGTCGAAATAGCTTCAAATAAATCGTCTCTTGAAATATCCCCTGCTTCTAAACGCTCCAAGACTCTCAATCGAGTCGCTTCATCTTGCGCTGAAAGAGCAGCTAAAAAAGTCGCACGCTGATCATCAGTCATTCCTGAGTTAGGACCAAAAACGGTATCTCTATATCGATAGTATGGAGAACTCGCATCTCCAAATCTAGAGGTCATATTTGCAAATTCGGCTTGGGCATTAGCTTGTAAGGCTGCAGCAGAGGCCACATCATTGGGCACATCTCCATGCATTCGAGCAAGTCCCCTACTTCTAGCAATACGTGCAAGAGTTGCAAATGGAATAAAATCAACACCACCATCGATCAAATCGAAGTAAGCATTTTCAATCGACTCTTCAGCAGCCTCTAATCTCTGAAGAGTCAGTTGCAATGTTGCTCGCTCTTCATCGGTTAGCGTCTCGTCTTGAAGAAGTTGTTCGATAATTTGGCGATCAAGAATCATTTCTTCCTCGCCTTGCCCAGTCACAAGTTGAAAGCCACCTGATGCCGTTCGGACTAAACTAAAAGATGCACCTGCCGTTGCAGCAGTTCTTGCGGCAATCAATTCAGCATTACTAGCAATGGCTGAACC
>CAZFYV010000074.1:0-13629 GCA_964523195.1 uncultured Pseudobdellovibrionaceae bacterium | reverse complement strand
TAATCATAGATTAGAATGTGTACCAGCAGTAGACCATTACATTAGAAGACCTCAACCATTTGATTTTGAAAAATGGCAATCTCTTTCAAACGACCCTCTTGCCCAGCAAAAGATGAGAATGGAAGAACAACCTATGATCGAATGGGGCGGAAGTATTCCCTACCAAACCGTTGAAAAATGGACTTGGGTAGACTGGGTATATGGTCCAGACCCTGTTTGCGGTTACGAAGAACATTGTACGACAGACTCTAAAGGTAATAAGTCTTGCTATTCAACCATGAAAAGTTGCTGGCATGATGAAACTCGCTATGAGTCTCGCCACTGTTCAACGTTAAATATGGATTTCGAAGCTCGTTTTGTAAAACCAGCTCAATCTGTAGACGAAGCCATCCAAAGAGGATTACCAAGAGATTACGTTTGGAATCCGACCATGAGTCAAACAGCTGAAGATCAAAAGCATCGCGCTTACTTTGCTACTATTCCGAATAAATATGATCTCCTTCCAGGAGAAGTGGAAGACGTACAGATCTTCACAAACTCAGGCACCTCAGTGAATATTCGTCCAAGTTTTGAAGTTGGAAACAATTGGAACGAATACAAGTTTGACTATCGCTATACCCAGAGTCCTCGAAATGGACGATGTCATTGGCGTGATTCTTACGCTATCGACCTCAACATTTATACAGAGGGTCGCAAAATTAAAACTTCGCCAAATGCTTTTGCAGTGCCAGACCTTCCTGAGAGACGCTGGATGGAGAGAAATTTCGGTGGAGAAGGAAAGCCTATTAGACTTGCTCTAATCGATACAGCTGATGCAATCATTGGTTCAATGTCGAGACAATCTCGCCAGATGGAAGCAAAGATTTCAGACGTAAAGAAGGAACTTGGTGTTCTTGAGAATGTTTCTTCAGAAGAAGTTGGCCGATTTACTGAAGAGGTCAATGAAGAAGAGGCTGAGAAAGCTTTTGGTTTTTCTAAAGATACCGAAGTAAAAATTCAACTTATTCACGACACAGGATGGTTCAAGATGGATCGTCGAGTAACTCAGCATCTCTACTTAAAAGGAAATGATGTTGAAAGGCGTGGTACATGGAGAATCAAGTTAGAGGATTCGAATCCAGATCGCGATCTCTACCGCAGAGGTGGACCGATGGAAGGCCTTTTTGGTGGCTGGTATGATTCGATGAAGGTTGAATTGCGACCTGGTCAGAACTATGAATTCAGAATCGCGATGTTCCAAGGCGGAGTTCCGTTTTATCAGCAAGAAGAAGGCTGGTTTAAAAGTAAATTCTCAAAGGATTTACCAATTCAATTTTCTACTCCGGATGATATCGATCAAAGAACTGGCTTAGACAAGTTCATCGATTGTGTAGGGAATGGAATCATAGACAAACTCTTTGGAGGAGCATGCTTATGAAAAAACTAGCTATTATTGTGACAATTGCTCTTTCATTTAGCTTTACTGCCTCATCTAAAAGTTTAAATGACTATCGAAAGGAAGCTTTAGAATCTCTACCTCAGGAAACTGTTAGAGAACTGGCAAAAAATTCTAACTTAAATCTCATGAATTTTGACGAGATTTGGTTAGCAGGCGCTTCTAATAGACGTAAAAGACTTTTGCGAGAAGCTATGGGAACTAGCAATCTCGAAATTCCTGGTTGGAATTTCGAGTGGAATTTAAATGTGAACCGAAGCAACCGTCCCTCGGCTTCAGATTTCTTAAAGAGATTTATGAGATCCGGAATAAGTGCTCTAAAAGACCTTCAAGTTTATTCCAAACCTCAAACTTTTGATCCATCTGAATATGATTTCGAAAGAGATCTCTCCGAAAACAAAAGAGTTTTTGATGCCTTTAATCAGGTAATTGAAAACCAAATCGGTAAAGGTGAAGGAAAAGTTCAATTTAGAGATTTGGCTATCAGCTTTTATGACAAGTATGTAAAAGACGAGCGACCAGAAGATAATGTTGCTTGTAATGATCTTTCTGATGTCACGAATCAGTTTTATGATGCTGAACTACTTCAGAGTCATTCAGGCCCGGCTAAAATTCTTGAAGACTATATTAAGAATCAAGCCCCAGCCAAAGTGACTAACTCACCTGAAGGCGGCCCTCAGAGCACAAGTATCTCTGATGTTCTTGGTAAAATTAGACGTCTAGATGTTGTGGATGGTAAAGTTCGAAGACTTAAGATCACGACATGTACTAAAGTCCCATTTGGTGCAAAAGTTTCACTTCTGAGCAAAGAAGAGACAACTGTCACCCTTGGAATTCTTATCAATATCGTGACTGGGATGGATGCATTTTTCCTTAAGACTCAAGAGTTTTTTATTAAGATGATTGACGATTTAAGAACTCCATTAGTTATCGATATGCAAAGATACTACGGTTTAGGAAAGTATATTATCCCGATAATTAATCAAGAAGCTGAAGCGGATCTTGAAATTTACGACAAGATCTTAGCCGTGATGAAGCAACGTCAGGAAGGTGCGAAGTTCATTCACAATCAACTGATGTCACTTTCTAAAGAGCAACAGTTCTTTTTATTAGATATGTTGATTCAGCTACAAGTTGATGAAATTCCGTCTCGACAAGACGTTGGATTGTTAGATGAACTAAGAATCTCTAAGACATCCAACCCTGATGAGAAATTTGTCCATCCAAATGATATGGAAGACCGCAAAGACATGATCGCAGATGTAGATTACTTTAAGAGTTTAGATCGCGACCTTGGATATCTAGAAGACTATCTCAACGAAGAAGTTGAAAACAATCGTGCTGTTGAAGCTGCTATTGAACGTATTGGAGGTCAGAAATGATCCAAATGTTGAAAACTCTACTTGTTACACTTGTACTACTGACCTCGTCTCTAGCTTTTGCTGATTCCTATGATGATTTTAAAGCAGAAATAGATTCTCAAGTTGCTAATACTGAGAAAATTTTGAATCCTTATCAATATTCTTCTCAAGAAGAGATTGAAGCAACTTCTGAAGAATTTATGATGCTCTATGCTCGAATCAGCTCTAGTAGCCTTTCTGACCGTCAGAAGTCTGAACTACTTGGTTCTTTTGCAGAACGCTTTGGAAACATCTGGAAGAATTACGGAGAACCATATGCAGATGTAGTACGTCTTCCTGAAGGAGCCAACGGCGTGGAAAAAGCACTTAACAAAGTTAAGCGCTTTTTTGCTGGAACTCTTAGAGATGTTTCTTCTGTTTTAGCAACTATCGGAATAAGAGTATCAGGCGCTAACCCTCTCCCCGACGATTGGAAGAGAAACAATCGTTTTAAGTGGGGACTAGGAAAAATGTCTGAAATTCTAAATAATGCGATTGATGAAAAACACGAAGCTCTGCGCGGTGCGGGTCTATTTAACCACTTAGAAACTATGATTGAGCAACTTAGAGACGCTGAACCAAATCGCTGGGGAAAGCAGACAGCTACCATGCACACTTTGTACATCGCGGTAACTTTGTTTGCTATGCTCGATGCCTGGGACCCTGTTGGAGGACTTGCCTACCTATTTAGTGGCTTCCAAAACCCACCAACACTCATGCATGCGGTTGTTTCAGTTTTATTAGTAACTCCGGTTTTGTCTATTCTAATCAATTTGGTGCGACAAATAAACTCTGGTGGTGCTGTTAGAGGCGCGACTCGTAAACTCGTTAAAGCATTAAAGAAATACAACGATAATGCTCAAGGTGAAGGTGCTGTTAGCACTGGAACCATGACCGAGGCGCTTGGAACCATGGGCTTTGGAAAATGTGAAGCACAGTTTCTATAACCTAAACTGACCTTACATTCGAAAAACAAAAAAGAGAACCTTGATAGGTTCTCTTTTTTTATGCTCTTTTACTTCTCATTCGCGTCGATGATCGCTTTAGACCTAAGCTTTTATCAGAGATTTGCACCGGCCAAAACACTTCCGCCAGCTCATTCAACCCTTTTATTGAACCATGGATCCTTCACAGGTCTGAGGCGCCAGTAACTGCCTGTGGTAAGGCTCTACAACTTCTTGGCTCTGCCACCCCTCTTGAGGCTGTAAGTACTTCTCAACCAATTTTGGGCTCTCTAAGCGCATTTTCTCTAGAGCTTCTAAAATCTCTTTAGGGTGTTGAGCAATACTCTTCTCTTTCAAAGTCTTCTCGTGCTGTTCCCAGAGAGGCTCAAACATGGATCCACCAGTGAGCTGAAGCATAATCACAAGCTCTAGCATTTTCTCGTTCATCCAATATGGAATCTTGGCGCGAACTTTAGTCTTAAGCTTACCGATGGTGTTTCGATAAAGTCTCTGCCCAAAGCGACCAAGTCGAGTCTTTGCTTCTTTCGGCTTAAGAACCTGCTCTGGAGACCACCCTCGAGTAAATGGCCAACTCCAAGACCATCTCATGGCATTAAAACCAAGCTTTCCAGCCTTATCGATTAAAAATCCAGCCGTAAACTCATAGCCATAGATTTCCATCCACTCAAAAATCTTCATTAAGATAAGATCTTTTACTCTTTGCTCGGCTGTAAATCGAGGATCTCTCCACTCAGCTACAGTTTCGAAGTGGGGCTCAAAAATAAGATCAGCTGGTGCAAACACATCTGTTTCGTTCACACCAATATGATCGAGAAAATCTCTGTTTTTCATATGAAAAGTCGTTCCGTAGGTCGGAAGACCGATATGCCCCTTAGAGGCGTGAGCAAAGGCATATCTAACAAGCTTTGAACAAGCCGTTTTATTAAAATCACTTTCCAAAGGGCCCACTCCTGGAGTGACCTGACCGAGGGTCATCGCAAATTCATACTCCCAAGGAACACCCGTTTGCTCGGCCTTTTTAGCTCGAGTATTTACATGGGTTGAAGCGCGCTTTGCCAAAGCTTCATCGGGATGTCTAAACAAAACAGCTCTGGCAACTCCATGCTCGAATGCCTTTTTAAGAGGCGTACGGATTACTCCAGTTTCAATGAGTGATTCGAGTACATACCACTCTCCTTCTTCTTCATCGTAGTGAACAATTCCTGCGTGGGAGTACTGAGCGTCTGTATCACCAATTCTGGCAATGGCAGCACTTGTGAAGGCATTACCCCTCACTAAGACCACATCACCTGGCTTTAAAATAACCTGGCCATTTTCAGTATTTATGAGTTTTGAGCGATCCATATTTGGGTTGGTAAGGATCTCAAGACCTGAATTGCGTGTATCCACTGGAGCAAACATTCGAGATGCGTGCTCAGGTTTACTTAAATCGTGATTGTAAGGAAGTTCCAAAACCACATCTTCTGCGTATCTAACCAGGCGATCTACATCTCGTACAGCTTGAAGTAAATGGGGTTCGATTTTGACCCCTTGACGGGTTAACTCTTTCAATCGATTCACTAAAAAGAAGCGAAATTCCCAAAAATTCTGAACAATCTGGGTGCGCTCCTTATAAGCCTTTCCTAAATCATACTGCTCAAGTTCTGAAGCGAATATGTCCTTATATAAGAGACGAAGCATATTGGTGGCCATGGTTTGGTTGGTAAACCCTTGGTTCACTTCAAATTGTTTCACTTGATCTAAATAGTATTGGCTTTTCTCTTTGAGATCGATTCCTACAGATACAGCTGAAAAATCGTTGGCAAAACCAAGAGAACAGAAAACGAGAACAAGACCGATCATAAACAGACGAAAACTAACTATCTTCATATAGAACCTCATAATTTACGCTTTGCGTTATATGCTGTTTCGCGCTTTTGCGGAATAGAAAAACAGTCAGTATGTTATTTTTTCCAAAGTGGAACCGGGTAAAAGTTACAAAATATTGATATTACTAGGGAATTAGGAAATCGTGTAAACTTTACCAGTTCCAAACTAGCACTTCATTTGTTATGCATTGCGTTATCAATCATTCCAATTTCAAGGCTCAGGAAAAGCTTTTGAGATTTTGAGTAGAGATTTGCGGGAATCGAATGATTGAAGGGCAATTTTAGGAAGCGAATGAAAACACATAATAGTTACAAGCAAACAACTCATCTGATGCTAGCTCTTATAGCCTGCAGTCTGCTTATAGCTTGTGGAAGTAAAAAATCAGTCAACGAGCCATCAAATAAAGAAGACATCACTAACGAGCAATCCGAAGTGACTACCCCTCGAGTTGAACGCTTTAATTATGATGGAAGCCCCACACAAACTCAATCTAACAAAAGACAATCGAAATCTGCACTGAGCATGGAACTGACAGTGGGACAGGCCATTCATATTCAAAATTCAGATCTTTCCATCGCAAATCCAGGAATGGTTCATCTAGTAGAAGAAAATGGTAATCTGTATTTCGCAACAACCTCCCCTAACGAAGCTCTTGCAGCAGTTTCTAAGGTTGAAAGTAGCCAAGATTTTAACAGTTTATCCATCGTGGATTTCCCCAACGATCAACATAAAGACTACGACCAAAAGGTGGAAGTCCTTCAGGGGCAAAACTACTGGGTTTCTAGCTTTAACCAGCAAGCTTTCGTGCGCAGTCTTCTCTCTGTAGAAAAGACCTCGGACCGATCTATAGAAGTAAAGTACAAATCCCTAGAATCAACTCTACCGACCCCAATGCCAAAAAATAGTTTTAATATTGAACACACTAGTGACTCCATAAAATCTGGCTCAATACAACTTACAAGCCAGCCGCAGATTCTCGCTCGTTTTGCATCTGAAGTGGTGGTTGGAAGCGACAATAACTCACTACCAGTTTACGTTACAGCATCTGGTGACAAAGCTCTACTCTCAGTCGATCAACCATGGTTTCAGGGATCTCACGGAGTAGCTGAAATAGACTTTCCTGAGCAATTGTCTTCGATCTCCGATTCAGAATTCTATGCAAGCGAAGGCACGTTTACCCCTTCTAGAGAACTCTCCATGGAAAAAGTCTATCTGATTCGACTTGAAAATCTATGGGAACGCTCATTCATCGCGTTTCGCATAACCCAAAAGGTCAACGGCCAAATTAACTTTATTTACAAAGCTATTTCAATTCAGCAACTTAAAGAAAACCAATGGTCAAACGGCCAGTAAATACTATTTGCGATCCATCAAATTTCAAGTACATTAATCTAATGAGAAAAGCTTCTTTGGTTTTGAAATTTATTTCTCTCACGCTCCCCAGTCTTTTACTTTGCTCGAAGCTTGCTTCTGCAAAAGAACAGTTAATTCCAACTGAAATTCTTAAAGCATCAACGGTTCCTACTTTCTCTATTAAAATCGAAATGTCCGAAGCGGCTTCAAAGATACTAAAAACCTCAGGCGAGAAAGTTGTTTTAATTGCGAAATTTGAAGGACTGCGGAAAAATGGTCAGTTTGCTGGGCCAGAGCCGCCAAAAGTGATGTCTAAAGTTCTCAACACCAGTGGCGGCCTCGTGAAAATAGACACTTTTGAACTTTTGGATTTCGACCAATCCCCACTTCATTTTGGTGGCATCATGATCAGTGCGATCAATACTCAACAGAATAGCCCGAGAAAACTAATTAACTGTACGACAATTTCACAATACCCGAAGGTTGCTTCGAAACTGCAATCTACTCTATCTTCGGAACAACTTATAAAATGTTCTGATTTTAATGGTCTTTAATCTCAATCGAGAGAATCTAAATCGAACTCTGGTAAAAGCTTATAAAACTTTATGAGAAGCGTAGCCCAATTATTGAGTTTGATCTTAAGCTCGGATCGAGTCCCATGAATGCGGCTTAAATGGTAGAGAACATTCCAAAAAAGCTCATACTTCTCTTCTGATGAAACATCATCACAAAGCCATTCTTCATGAACAACACTCTTATCATGAAGTCTTACTTCAGCCCATCGCCGCAAAGAGTGGGAGCTTATGTCCCCGACGATAAAGCTATCTATTTTCTCAAGAATTTCGTAGGGCCCAATAAACCTGTACTCGACCATGCTCATCTATTCCTCCACCTACATACCACGTTGCTCGAATATAATAATAGCTAACTTCTTCCCTCCTGAGGGTTGAGATTTCCTCACATTTCTCCCAAATCGAACTTATAGTCTTTGATGGACTATTTAGACGGACCTTAAGTAGTTATTGGCTTTTTCTTCATTTTCCTGAGCCACAATGAAACACCCTTTGTGCTCTAGCTCACAGACAATGATCCAGGATTGGGTCAAAACCAACGCTTCAGGACCTTTGATTCGTGGAATTAATCAACAACATTCCCGATAAATTATTGAACTTATATGTATTTGATTATGCTAGAAAAACTATTAGGCAAACGCCACACCATCATGTTTCAGTACCGTCTGCTATTGCTTGCGCTAGCAGCCCTCTATCCCGTGTGGTTTAAGACCGTTCAACAACTTTCGGGTTCTAGCGAGTACAACTTTCTAGGACTGGTTGCAATACCTGGGATAGTCCTCGCTGCCTTTGCATGCACATTCTTTGTCAATCGTATGACCAACAAGATCTACGAAGTTTATGCAGCGATGGTTTGGCTTACTACTGCAGCTTCATTCTTTTTCAATGCACAAACAGAGTTCAACCCGATTTGGGTAACGAGCAGTATGATCCTTATCTTCGTCTGTGGAAACACGATGATGACGAATAAGAGCCTTGTTTACTACTATGTCGCAGTCACGGGAGCATCTGCTCTAGCTTACTCAAATCAGATGAGTTCAGCGACCGGTGTTCATCTTCTAGGTTGCTTCACTAGTTTCGCACTTTCATTTATCAGTCTCCAAGGGCGGACAAGCATTCTCCACCACTTGAGACATAGTCGAGACGAGATCTCAAAGAACTTGGACCAAATCGAAAAGTCGGCTGGCGAACTCGCTGAAATTAATCGAAAACTTGATAGCTTGGTCAATTCTTTGGGGCAAGCCTTCTTGATTTTTGATGAATCAGGTCAATGTTCAAATATCTATTCAAAGGCTTGTATTAAGCTACTTGAAACTGACCCTCTCAACAAAAATGTATGTGAAGTCTTAAAAATCGAGGACTCCGAGCGCCAGGCATTTTTAGATTGGGTAAATATGGTTTTTGAAGAACCAATCCCATTTGATGAATTGATCGATATGGCGCCACAACGCTTTGACCATTCAGCTGGGCGAATCATCCCTCTTCAGTTTTTCCCTGTTCGAAACAAGGAAGAAAAAATAACAGATATCGTCCTCGTTGCTACTGATAAAACTGACGAAATTAAGGCCAACGAATCGGCAGATGCAGAACGAAGAAACGCCAAAATGATTAACAAAATCATAATCCAGAAAAAAGCGTTTCGAGAGTTCTTACTATTAGTTAAATCACATGTTTTAAAATTTAAAGAGGTTCTAAGAGACGATGTGCCTAGCAATGGAGTCATCGAGGAATTTATTCGCTTCTTGCATACCGTAAAAGGTTCAGCGGGAATGTTTTTTATTTCAGAACTAGAGCAGTTTGTTCACCATATGGAAGATGAGTGGACTGAAGTTTCAAATGAGTCTGATTTAGACAAAGAGAAAAATCGAAAAAAGATTATCGAAGATGTCTCTGCAATTGCGGAGAAATTCTTTGAGTTTATCGACGAACACGAGCGTCTTCTTGGCTCAAGCACTATCTCAGAAGAACGAATCCTTGAACTACCTGTGAGCCAAGTTGTAGAGGCGACTCAATTTGCTAAGGATCACAAAGCGCCTGAACCAGTCGTTGACCGTATGGTAGATCTTATCAAAGAACCTATACTTGAAAGCTTACTTCAATACTCTCACCTTGTGGTCGAACTTGGAAACCAACAAGGAAAAGCTATCTTGCCTCTCAACTTCGAAAACGGTGAATTCAAAGTAGTACCAGAGCCTTTCAGCGAAGTGTTTAACTCGTTTATTCACATCTTCAGAAATGCTGTCGATCACGGAATCGAAGAGTTCGATGAGAGGGACGAACTTGGTAAAGATTTTCAAAGTAGAATGAATGTCTCCATTGTTCCTTTTATGGACAACAACTCTAAATGGATTAGAATCTTAATTGAAGATGATGGTCGCGGAATCAGTCCTGAAATAATTCGCAACCGACTCAAAGAAAAAGGCCACGATCAGCTTGCCTCAGAAGAAGACGATAAAAAGCTTATTCAAGCCATCTTCACAAAAGAGTTTTCAACAAAAGAAGAGGTCACTGACCTCTCAGGACGAGGCGTAGGACTCGATGCAGTTAAAGACTCTGTAGAGCGCTTAGGCGGCCGTGTATGGGTCGAATCTGAAGTAGGTAAAGGTTCTGTTTTCCACATCGAACTACCTGACAAAAGCGACCAAATCGTTGAAGAAGCACAACAAAAAGTTGCCTAGTTTTCTTACTCCATAAAACTTATCCAATTGAATAAATGGTCGCCTTGAATATCAGGCTACTTTTTCAGAGAGATCAATATTGTGAAAAAGAAGTTCCGCCCAGAATGTGCCATATTCGCAAGTAATCTCTTGGCTCCACTTTTTTGAAGACATGGGTGAAAAAACTAAATGGTTAGGCCCAACAACTACGACAGGCAAACACATTTTAAACTGAAAACCGACTTCATTGAGTTGCTGCTTTAGCATCCCATATACAATATTGGTAAGCTCACCAACCGAGTCGATGGAAATGTCATCAATTTTTGTGATCTCTCTTCTGTAAACACCAGAGAGTATGTGAAAAATCGTGTCTAACTTGAAACTCAAACTAAATGTGCCCTCTAAGGAGTCCTGCATAACCCCTACAATGCCAGAAATATCGTGATCATAGGTGACCTTAACGTTGCCATCGACAACCTTTAAATCACCTCGCTTTACTGGAATTTGTGCCATTTGATCGAAAGTTTCACGAACACAGTTAAAGACCATCTGACAAAGATGGTCGTCTGTCGTGAGTTCTAATAGACTACGATTACGTGCTGACATTAGGATGGTGCCAATTCAAATGATGCTATAACAACAAACTAGGCAGAAGCTCTAGTCGGTGTTTGCATCAGAATGCGTTCGATTTTCTTAGAAATCTGCGCTTTGTTGAATGGCTTAACCACATAATCTTTTGCACCTTGCTTAAGTGCTTGGACCACATTTGCTCGATCTCTTTCAGCTGTCACCATGACAATCGGAAGATCGCTAAGCTCAGGCTTTGCCTTAACTTCTTTTAGCATCTCAATCCCACTCATATTAGGCATGTTCCAGTCGCAAAAAACTAGATCAAATGGATCTTTGTTAGACTGTGCCTCTGAAAGTAAATCAAGTGCTTGCTGTCCATCTTTAGCCTCATGAATATTCGTAATTCCCAAATCTTTTAGAATATTCTTGATGCTCGCTCTGACCATAGAAAAGTCATCTACCAATAAAATTTTTGCCTGAGGTATACTCACGTGTGCCTCCTCCCTTGACCTTTATCTAATCGGAAATTCGTCTAGAAAAATTAAAGCTTTATAATTATTTAAAAAAAACGTTTGATAATAGATACTTATCTCATATTGAATCAGTCTTTATATTTAGCCAACGCAAGAAAATGACGATAGATACCCTGATGAGCAACTCAGATGATCACCCTAATTTCGAGGATGAGCAGTCCGCACTCGCCTATTTGTCTAAGATAGCCTATGACGACGAGCCCCTGAGTCAGCTTGAGGATTTTGTTAAGAAGTCCTCGGGATCTGTTCAGAAGGTCGCACATAAATTGGCGTTTTATGAAAAACAAATGGAAGAGCTTGTAGATATGTCTGCTGAAGGTGTTCGCATGGAAAGTGATCTTTTCATGGCAAGGACTGTCCAAGACAGTTATATGCCTTTATCCCACGCTAAAATTGGTTCTTATCACATTTCTGGATTTAACGTGCCGGCTTCGGAAGTGAGTGGCGATTGGTGGTACTATACAGAAACACCAACCCATATCTTTTTATGGATTGGCGATGCCACTGGACACGGAATTGCCCCTGCACTTCTCACCTGTGCTGCAAATTCTGCCATGAGCATAATTAGAGATATGACAGCGTCCCCTGCTGCCGCTATGGAAGTTCTTAATACGTCTTTATACAACACGGGTAAAGGCAGCATGATGATGACCGCCTTTGCTATCTACTTCGAAAAGGAGACTGGTAATTTTTCTTATAGCGTTGCCAGTCACGATCCACCATTTATCATTCGAAACTTATCCGAAGATACAAAAATGAAGGATTTCGAATATCTCAACGAAAACAACTCCAGTCGACTGGGCGAAAAAGACGGTTCAAAATACACAGAATCCCATGGTCAGCTAGATGATGGTGAAATTCTAATTCTTACCACAGATGGCATTCCAGAAATGAAAAATCCAGAAGGTGAAGAATTGGGCGAACGAAAGTTCAGTAAATCAATTATCAATAGTCTTCTCGAAAATCGAACAGAGACACAACATGCAGCTAAAGCTATACTTAAAGATCTCTACGATTTTAAAGGCTTTGCCGAGCAAGAGGATGATCTAACTCTGATTATCTGCACTAAAGAAAGCTAAGACTATTTTAAAACTAGTAATAGTTTAAACTAATCTTCGACGGCTCCACCGTAGCCTTTTAGAATGCTTATGAGTTGTTTAACAGAGAAATCCTTGCGAGGAATATGAAGTAACAATCCCAAGGCTTGGGCATAAAACTCTTTAGTAAGTCTTGCTCGAAACTCTTTTTCTTTTCCAGAATATTCCTGCCACAAAACATTATCTTCATAGTGAAGAGTCCCAAATTCAAACTCTAGAGTCGCTTTATGCAAAGTCATAGAATGATCGAGGTAAAGGTGAATATTTGTATTTTCAGGGCCTTGATACCAAATTTCTCGAACCCCTTCATCTTTAACAAAATAGGGGTTAACTCGACGAACTTGAAGGGCTCTCAATCGAACATCCAAAAACCTAAATATGACCATTCGGGCATCTGCACTCAGATTAACGAATTCAACGGCCATTCTGTCAGGAGTTTTTCGAACAATCTTTACTGCGACCTTCAAAGAAGGGTATCCCGCCAACTGAAGTTCACAGTGATATTGAGCATTAGTTTTTAAAACTTTTTGAAGCTGGTGGAACTCAACGGCCACTCCACTATAACTCAGGTCTATGACGTTGAGACAGTCTCCTGATGGCATTCTTAGACTCGCACCCAATAGTTCAAAGATAGAGTCCTCATAATTGACAAAAGGGACCCTATAATAGCGACGTTTATATCGATATTTCGACTGATCTATATTCATACCCAAACCCCGAGTATCCAAACCGTTAACTGGGTCAGAATAGCCTAGAATGGGAATTTCCTAACTATTTGATTTCTAGGTTTTTTTTATTGATACATCAATTCTTCTATTTGCAAAAAAGTGCCGATTTCATTGACATCAAAGGTGAGAATCCGCAGGATCACTCCATGAATACAAATCAAAATAATACGCCAAAGAATTTCGCCCAAGGCTTTACTCGCAAGCTCGACAAAGCCGTTACACAATACCTTCCCGATCCATTTGTTATCGCAATTCTTTTAACCTTAATGGTTATCATAATGGCTCTTGTATTCACGAGCTCGAGACCAAGAGAGATTGTTGAACTTTGGTATTCTAGTATTTGGTCACTTTTAAAATTCACTATGCAAATGGCGCTGATACTTATTACCGGATATACGCTGGCCCAAACTCCCCTTTTTAAGTCCATACTACGCATGGGAGTTACAAAAC
>CAZFYV010000073.1:0-13701 GCA_964523195.1 uncultured Pseudobdellovibrionaceae bacterium | reverse complement strand
CCCATCAAATCTTGAATACGCCCAGGCTCAACAATATTGGGATTGTGAAATCTTCGTAGAAGGTGTCGGAACTTTTAGTGGCTACGGACTTTCTGAAGACGAAGCCTACGATCATGCTTTAGACAATTGCTATAATGCCGGCCTACCAACACATCCTAATATTTGCTTCAATTCAAAATTTCACTGCTACTAGCTGTCCTTATAAGTAGCCACTTTCTGATATGATATGAATATTGAAATTAGCGCCTCTAGTATCTAAACCGTGAATAGTAACACTTTCACCACGTGTGACGATAACTATAACAATTTCTAGATTCTTAACTTCTTCACCCGAAAACGCCACAATGGCCTTATCAACCACGTCTTGAAAATAGTAAGCAGGACGATCTGGATTAAACCCATCAGAGCCCTCAACTCCAATTGTCTGATCAAGATAGAATTCCATACAAAAAGGAGAGTCCATTCCATCGGTGTTAATTGATTCTTTGCAAGGAACTGAAAGACTCTCAAACTCAACTAAGCTTAAAGCTCTCTCAGGTAATCCATCAGAATTTAAAGAAAGAAACAAATTATCTTTTGCCTTCTTTTCAGCACAAGCTACTGACATGATTAAAACTAGTATCAAAAGAAAACAGTGTTTCATCTTTAGACTACCTCTCCTCACTTAATAGAATTGCAATTTTTGGACTCAACCCGGGAGAGAACAGGCCTCGAGGACCAAAATGAATAGCACATAACTTAGTCAGTCTTGCAAAACAGACTAAAACTTTTGCGTACTAATATGAATAATTTTAAGTCTACCTATTTAGGCATCGATTAATGGCGCTCACGAGCTTACTTTGTGACGACACATAGGTTCCATGATTTGTACCCTGAGTACCCTGACTGGAGTCAAAGCGGCAACCACCATGAGTGTGAATACCGACGACATCACCATTCTGTGCATCGAAAATAGGAGACCCAGAATCACCACCAGTGGAACTGGCTTGGTGATAAATTATAGATCTCGTAATGTTTAAGTCTGTAAGGTAACCCTCTGAGAACTTAAGAGTTGAGTCTTTATTACGATCCCTACTAGAACCAAAACCTTTAATCTGAATGAGGTCTCCAGGGGTTATCTCGCTCTGGCTGAGTCGAAAATAACCATAACGATCGCCGGGGTAAACTTGAGTAATTTTATTGGGCTTCATAAGTAGAACACCCCAATCACGCCCAAATCCCGCGTTCTGAAAACCTATTGTCTCCTCGACTTCGTAAGTATCTACATCTTCAGAGGATTGGACTTTCCCGCGGTCATTTCGAGGAACATCAAATTCAATGACTTTTGTATTATCCACGCAGTGTCCTGCAGTGAGCATACATTTGGAACTAATCATAAAACCAGTGCAACTCACTCTAGAAAACTTTGAGCGTCTAAATCTTGCTAATTTAATGTCTCTGATTTGAGTGCGATCATCATAATCTAAACAAAGCGTTTTGTTCATTGATGGTTCGTAATTAGTAGTTAGATTCTGAATCAAAGTTTCAGCATCTGCGGACATAGCGTATGCGACTAGCGCAATAAAAAGAATAAGCCTCATACTAATATGGCGCCTTATTCCAATAAAACCGTCAAATAGGCCACTCAGATATTGACCAAAGTCACACTACTTAGGGTTAAGAAATTTGGAAATAACCTACACCTAGTGCAGCGAATAGCGCTTAGGTGCTATTACATTATCTGGATCTAGGGCTGCCTTAATATCAGCTGATATCGACCAGAAAGAATTGTCTTTTTTAACAAACTCTTCCATGGTTTGAATTCCCAAACGGTAGGGGTAATACCCTTTAGCTTTGAACTCATTAACCATCTTTTCGATACATTGATGGGCCCAAGGACCTTGAGACTTCTTGTCAAAATTAATACTAATCACAGCTTCAAGTACTGAAGCACTTAAGACATTTAATGTAATAGCCACGGGCATATCAAAACTTGAAGTCACGTCAGTTGCTATTGAATAAAACTCATTTGCAGTATCTGAGTCGAGTGGTCCAACGGGAGTAAAGAAGATCCAGCCCTTATTTTGGCCGGAGATATCGGATTCATCCAACAGTTGGTTATTTTTTTGAGACCAAACTGAGCCTAGAACCCCGTCATCGGTTGGCACGCCATAACTAAGGCCCCTCAGATTTTTGGAGGCCTTTAACAATAGTCGCTTGTTTTTACTGATGACAAGCTTTCCGAAAATCGAATTAATGACCTTTTCTTCTCGGTCCAAAAAATAGACTTTGCCAAACTTTGAGAGAGTTTTATTGACGACAGTCTTTTGGGCATTAACAACTTTGAAATCGCCTTGAATTTTACCAACTATATACCAATCTCGATCAAAAACCTCACTAGCAAATCGATCGTAGTCTAAAGATGCACCTTCATTATAAAGCTCTCGATAAACAAGTGGCTTAACTGTAGATTCAAACCTACTTCGGGAAGCAATATGAGGTATTCCTTGTATCACACCTTGCTCTATAAAACCTTTTATGACCTCAACAACAGATCCAAGATCGCTGTGAGTTATCCCAATATTAAATGTCAGTCCACTCTGTGGCTTTTTTAAGATTTTAATAGACGCTTTGGTCACAATCCCAAAATTTGACTGAGTAAATACCTCGGTTAAATTTGGTCCAAGTCCTTTGGTATAAAGATGAGCAATAGACTCTTCTGTTTGGGCCCACATTCCAGTCTTTAAAACCTTACCTGTACCCGTCACAACTTCTAGAGCATTTAAAAGCTCCGTTCTCTGTTTTTGGTACCCAACTCCCCTTTCAATAATGTTTCCTAAAACACTTGTTTGAGAAGATGAACCAGTCATATCAAAATAATATTCAGTATCTTTTAATGCATTATACAATTGCTGCTGAGTTACACCTGGCTCGATAACACAATAGCCATGCTCTAAATCGATCTCTAAAATTCGATTCATCTGACCTAAATCAACTATCATATTATTATCGCTGGCAGGAAGCTTGGTCCCGTAGCCCCAGTTTCGCCCACAGGAGATGGGATAAAGTTTTAAATCTTCTACCCTTGCTTCGTTTATCAACTGAATAACTTCAGCTTTTGACCGAGGGTAAACAACACCTTGTATGTCCTTAGACATTCCTTCAATCGAATAATCAGATGGAGTGATCACTAACAACTCCTTCTTCAGTAAAACTGGCTTTATGAGAACTTACAAGATTATTAGAATCGACAACAAACTTCTTTTGGCTATCAGTTATGTTTTGAAAACAATCAGATTTTCTAACAAATAGATCTTCGAAATATTCTTTATCACAAACTGGCGATCGATAATTTGAAATCGAATTCGGCAGTAAAAACTTATCAGGCAGAGGCTCCGAAAAAAAGTGCCACAAATTACTTCTTGAAGGCACCAATTGATAAGCTGACCGATAAGTCGCCTCTCTTGTATTCAAATTGTAATACATTGGAATCACTGGTGCTCCATTAACAAAAGAGTAACTTGAATCTGAATTGCTCGTGGTTAATGGTTTAAATAAGAGTAAGCCTTCATATAAAGCTCTCATTTTAGGGTTCACACCAATCACTTCAAAATTTGCGCCCAACACATCAACAGCACAGTGATAAATAAACTTCATCATAGGAAATAAGAGCTTTCCAAATTGCCCTGAATACTTTCTGTGAATCGCTAAAGCAGAAACTTCAACTATTCGACCATCGAGCTCCTCATTGGAATCCAATTCAACCATAGCTTCAATTGGCAAACCTAAAGGACCTCTGAGTATGAGAGATGTGGTAGCAATAACTTTATCACCATCTTTAGCTATCGCGATGATCGTTTCTGGACTCATATGATAAGGTGTTATTCTCATTTTATGGACAGATGGCTCCATATACCCACTCTCTACATAGGCATCATGAAGTAGGGCTAGAGCTTGGTTCATCTCGTCTTGACTTGAAACTAATTTGAAATCGTATCTGAGAGAAGAGAGGTCAGGTAACTTCAGCTGATTTTTCATCAACCAGTAACCCATAGATTTAGGCAACATTCTTTCGATCAAAGATCGGTATTTTCTTCTCACTTTTTTGCTAGCATTCATCAAAAACCACCAGATAAAACCTCAACCCGCAAGCATTGTGATAAGAGTCTTCCCAAAACTTAGAACTTCGGAAGTCTTTCTCTGGAATCTAGCTAGCACATCGCATTATTATTGCCTAGTAAAACCTCATTTTTATAGTGAATTAAGGGGTTTAAAGGCTTGAGATGAGCTGTATTAGAGAACAGTTTACACGGCTCCAGCCCAATTACGGCCGTCTTGACGGAATTGCTTTAAATATGGTCTTTCTATTTCAAAGATCTCGCTTTATTAAATCGCGCCCTTTTTGGGCCAATGCGTGCATCTTGCTGTGGGGGGAAAATGAAAAAACACAATATCGCCCAGTACTGGCGACGTAATATATCGATCGTCATCGGGTTACTTTCAATATGGTGGTTGGTGTCTTATGGGGCAGGACTGTTTTTTGCCGACTTTCTTAATAGTTTCCATCTTGGTGGATACCCTCTTGGTTTCTGGTTTGCTCAACAGGGATCTATTTTCGTTTTTGTAATTTTAATTTATGTCTACGTCTTCCTAATGAAACGACTCGACAAAGAATTTGATCTGGAGGACTAAATGGATGTACAAACTTGGACCTACATCATCGTAGGAATCACTTTTAGTTTATATATTGGTATTGCAATTTGGTCCCAAGCACGTAGCACTAAAGACTTCTATGTAGCCGGTGGACATGTTGGACCAGTTTTTAATGGGTTAGCAACTGCGGCCGATTGGATGAGCGCAGCTTCCTTTTTAGGTATGGCAGGGATTATCTCTTTTGTTGGATATGACGGATCCGTTTACCTCATGGGATGGACAGGGGGTTATGTACTACTCGCTTTGCTTCTTGCGCCCTATCTAAGAAAGTTTGGTAAATTTACCGTCCCTGATTTTATCGGAGATCGCTATTATAGTAATGTAGCGAGAGTTGTTGCCGTTATCTGCGCTATTTTTATTTGCTTCACTTACGTCGCAGGACAAATGCGTGGGGTCGGTGTTGTCTTCTCAAGATTTCTCTCCGTAGATATTACAACTGGCGTGATCATAGGTATGGGCATTGTATTCTTCTATGCCGTCTTGGGAGGAATGAAAGGCATTACATATACTCAAGTTGCACAGTATTGTGTTCTTATTTTCGCCTTTCTTGTTCCAGCCGTTTTCATATCGATAATGACAACAGGGAACCCAATTCCCCAGATTGCCATGGGAGGAAAAGATTTAACCTCCGGGCAATATGTCTTAGAGCTTCTAGATACATTAAATCGAGATCTCGGCTTTCATGAATACACCCAAAGAAAACGATCGGTGCTGGATTTAAGCATGATTACAGGTGCACTCATGGTCGGAACCGCTGGATTACCACATGTGATTGTTCGGTTCTTCACGGTTCCCAAGGTAAGTGATGCAAGAAAGTCCGCAGGACACGCTTTGCTATTTATTGCAATTCTCTACACGACTGCTCCAGCGGTAGCTACATTTGCTAGAATCAATCTCATTCAAACAGTTTCAGAAAAGCCCTATGAAGCTATGCCAGATTGGTTTAAAAAATGGGAAGACACTCAACTCATTGCTTGGATGGATAAAAATGAAGACGGTAAAATTCAATACCTTCCAGGTAAACCATTTGAAGGAAAACCCATTGTAGACACTACGGGTGCACTGTTAAACAAGCCCACCGATTCTAAAAATGAACTTTTCGTAGACCGAGACATTATGGTTTTAGCCAATCCTGAGATTGCAGGCCTACCAGCCTGGGTTATCGCTTTGGTTGCTGCAGGTGGCCTTGCAGCTGCTCTTTCTACAGCAGCAGGTTTACTTCTAGTTATCTCCTCTGCAGTTTCCCATGACTTGTTAAAGAAAACTTTCAGACCGGATATTTCCGATAAAGGTGAATTGATGGCAGCTAGAATTGCATCAGCTTGTGCAATTTTAGTGGCTGGTTACTTCGGGATAAATCCGCCGGGTTATGTTGCTGCCGTTGTGGCTCTCGCATTTGGTTTGGCAGCAGCTAGCTTTTTCCCAGCAATTTTTCTAGGGATCTTTGACCAACGAACTAACAAAGAAGGCGTTATTGCAGGAATGATTACCGGCCTTGTTGTGACCTTCGCTTATATTGTCTACTTTAAATTTTTAGGTGGGACTCAAGATGAATGGTTATTTGGAATTTCACCTGAAGGCTTTGGTATCGTTGGAATGATCATCAACTTTGGAATAACGCTGACGGTTTCTCGCTTTACGCCAGCCCCTCCAAAAGAAATTCAAAACTTAGTACAAAGCATTCGAGTTCCGAAAGATATCTCTGCGGAACTGGAAAGCTAAGTTATTATTTAACGATTAATAAAGAATAAGGTTGGGTCTTCGCAAAAGACTCAGCTGTACTTCCTAATAAGTAGTTTTGAATCGTAGAGCCTCTGACAGAGCCCAACACAACCAAACTTGGCTGAACCGTTCTTGCGATTCCAGGCAATACTCGATTGGGCGTTCCGTTGTAAATATGGCTTACAAACTTGCAATCCGAATTTTCAGAACCTACGGTTTCAAAGTAATTTTTAAAAGCCTTGGTTTCGATCTCTTCATAAATCGATAAAGCTTCTCTAAATTCTTCTTTACTCACACGACCCTGTAAAATTTCCTGGCCAACCATTCTCCATGCGTGAACGATATGAGTTGATCCACCCAGATCTTTACAAAAGTTGATCGAAGTTGAAATGATTTTTTGATTCAGAGGGTCTTTAGTGTCCTCATCATTTTGACAATCAAGTCCACATAACACACTTGTATGGGCATCGAGATCTTCTCTTGCTATAAACACACTACATTCAAGGTTTCGAAGTAGTTTGGTATCTCCTTTAGATAAGGAGTCCACCATATCTGGATCAAGAAGCGGTTGTTTGACCAGAAGATCAAATTTCCCTTCATTACAAAAATTAACCAGGGCCTCAGGAAAACGACCTTCAATTCGATTCTCACTCTGAACCTTAACTCCTCCTAGTTTTTCAGTCGCATCTTTCAAAACAAATGATGACAACTTAGAAAGCATCTCTTCAATTCGCTCCTTTTTTTCTTCAGAAGGAAATCGAGAATAGGCTGGTAGGTCTTCTGCTAAGCTTACTAAATGTATTTCAGCATCGGGATAAATTTTGTGAATATGCTTTATAGAACCGATGGAAAGCTCGTTTTCACCGGAGTTATTTAGAAATAAGGCAATTTTTTTCATTTGCTCTCCCCTAGGGTTAAATCTGGATAAGTTTAGATATTGACTAAAATCCAGTCAATTCAATTTGGAGATGGGCAAAGGTCGGTATTAGCGCTATTTGAAATGCTCTTAAGGTCAGGAACATTTAAAATGATCCTATGACTTCATTTTTGAAAAACCTCTGCCTTATAGTGTCGCTAAGTTTCATGATTTCCTCCACGGGATTTTCGAATACCGTTGGAAACGACTTTCAAAACTTCAATCCAATTACAAATGGTTTAGACTTCGTGACCGTTCATTCTTCAGAGACTTTGAAGCCAAAACTATTCAACTTTGGAGTGTTCTATAACATCGCTACTAATACTCTTCCCTATTTCGAATCAGGGGATGGAACGCTCACAAGAAATAGATCGAGCTATAGTGACTCAGTTGGGGCATTTGACCTCAACATAGGCTATGGAATCCGCAACAACTGGGATGTGGGAGTTAATTTCCCGTTCATAGCTAATCAAAAAATTAACTCTGATCAAATCTACGGGAATTTTTCAAAAACTGGAATAACCGAGATTCGACTCAACACCAAATATCGTTTTTTTGGAGACGAAACCAAAGGGCTTGCAGCAATCTTATCGGCCAACATCAATCAGCTAGAAAACAATGTCTACACCGGAGATGGTGCAGGTACGACGTTCAATATTGAAGTTGCTGGAGATAAAACATTTGGAAAATGGAGCCTTGCAGGAAACCTTGGTTATCGCCTCAGATCTCCCGGTGATCAAGTTGACCCAATCATCGAACCTTTCGACGACGCACTCATTGGCTCGATTGCTGCGAGTAGGCTTCTCTCTAAATATGATACCAAACTGATCTTTGAGATTTTTGGAAGCGTACCAACGTCTTCTGATGCACCTTCAGGACAATCAAGTTTTGAAGGCTTACTTGGCGTGAAACACGATCTCAACGACAGAGTCGCACTTCATGGTGGATTAGGCACTGAACTCTCAGCAGGAACTTCATCACCGGATTGGCGATTTTATGTGGGACTCAACTACGTGCTTCCTATTGGAAAAAATGAAGATACTAAACTCGTTGAAACACGAACTACAAGAACCTTTCCAACCTTTGATGAAGATAGTTTTGAAGACGACCAATATGGATTACAATCTGAGTTGAAAGACCTGGATAACGATATTACCGACAAGTACAATGACTTTGATATTCCAGAAGAACAAATCGCGGACGTACAACCGACAGTCGACATTGACGATCCATATGACGAAGCTTCAGCGATTGATCGAATCCTCGCTGAACCTAAGAAGAAAAAAGTACAAACTTTCACAATCCAAAATGTGAACTTTAAGTCCGGCTCCTTCAAAAAGGTCTATGGAAAGGTGAAGGGCTATCTACGCAAACTTTCCAAATACCTTAAAAGGCCACCTAGATTTAAAGGTATAGTCATCATTGGACATACAGATTCGGTGGGTAAGACTGCCTACAACAAAAGGCTCAGTCTCAATCGAGCAAGAACCATTGCTAAGTACCTTATGAAAGTTCACAAAATTCCTAGAAACAAAATAAAGGTTAGAGGCTACGGTGAATCGAGACCGATCGCTGATAATGGAAATTATCAAGGGCGACGAAAGAACCGAAGAGTTGAGTTTAGAATCTACAATCAGTAAAAATAGATAAGCCAGGTTTCATAAAACCTGGCCTTATATAGCTCCCTATAAATCTATCTACTTATAGAGTTAATTTGCACATTCGTAATTAATAACAACTCGAGTTCCAGCTGGTAATGGCGGAGTAAATGAAATCGAGTTTCCACTAACCTGGTAGGTCAAGTTATCGACTTTTGGAGTCGTCACCACTTGTACGTTTATTGGATCACAAGTGAGATCAACCTTTGCAAGTTCTGTTATAATTGAATCTTGGAAAAACTTAAGATTCTTTTTGTAGTCAGCATCACAAATACTAGCAACATATCCTCCGGTTAGCTTAGACAACTCGTCGTACTTTGTTCCGAAGAAGCTTGGTGCACCTTCGCCATCTTGACTCGCTTCACAAGCAGTATCACCAGGCTTAACTATGATCGAATTAAACACAAAGCGCTTAGGAGAACCAGTTGATGGAAAACTTGTCTGTACATGTTGTACTAGATTTGTAGGCATATTCTCTGCTTCTAGAGCCTTGTATTGAGCACTACTTCTAGATCGAACACCACCGACACTTCGCTCATCTTCATCAGATAATACGATAACTGCGAGAGCCGCTGAATTTCTCATACAACCAGAGTTGTTTTTATCCGAAATTGCTTGGTAGGTAGCTTTGATACCTTGCTCGTCATTAGAGTATCCAGTTCCAATCTGATTTAAGGTATCTTTAAAGACCTGGGCTCGATTTGGAGAGTTTGGTCTCAGGATATGATTGTTTAAACCAACCCACTGAATCGCTCTTCCTCTATAGAAGTCAGTATCCGTTGTTGTAATACACATCTGCCAGTCAAGAAGGCTATTATCAAGATCAGTTACAAAGTCACCTAAACGATCACCAAGCTTTTTCTGATCAGCTTCCATGGAGGTGGAATCATCAACTACAACTAAGATATCTACATCACGGCTACCTTGTCCGACATCTTGTACATATGTATAGAATGTCGTATCAGTACAGTCTCTTTCAGTCTCAGGTGGAGTTGCAGTACAGTTAGATGCATCCACATAAGTTGCTGTTTGAGAATCATAACAAAGAAGAGTTCTAGTTTGCTTCTGATTAGTACAGGCACCCCAAGATTCAGGAACCCAGAAATATCTAGCAGAATCACAAGATTGAACATTACATTGTCTTGTTTCAGGCGGCTTAGATGTTGGATCACAAAGTCCAATATCAGTCTCTCCACCAGCTCCATCATCACAAAATACTTTTCTTGTTTGCGTTCCACCATCACAAGCTTTAGAACATGCGCCCCACTCAGGCTCAAAATTCCACTCTTTTGAGAAGGTGCTGTTGTTACACGAATCACCTTCACAAGTTCTGGCTATTCTATCGAATCTAGCTTTTGCACAGTTATTGAAAAGAAAAAGTGCGACTAGTAATAAAGTTGAAATTCCAATTAATTTTTCGACTCGCTCGTTTCGTACCATTCCCATTTCTAATTACCTCACCTGATTTGTCCCCCGAACTGTGGGATAACGTACAGGTGCAGTCGGTATTGAATTCATTGATGTTGCAGTATCACTAACCCATGAAGACCATGCATAATCCGTGGGTTGAGCCGGATCATATGGAGGTAATCGTCCGCCATTATCTGGTGGATTCGTTACCTTCTCACCAGGCTTTCCTACGCCTGGCTCTGGCTTATGCTTTTTATCGTCGCCACCGCGGTTCCTTAGAAGTAAGTATCCAACTCCTAAAACCGCAACTCCACCGACAATCCATGGAAGCCATTTATCCCAATCAAAGCCCGCTCTCTCAGTATCATTTGAAGGAGGGCCTGGAATAACTTCTTCTTGCTCCGTAACTACAGGAACAACTGCTTCTTCAGTTTGAATCATCAAATCTCTATATCGAGATTGTAAAACTGCACAAGCTTCTTGTTGATCGCCTCTTTCACTGGCCGGTAACTGAGAACAGTTAGCAATAGCGGCTGAAAGAGCATCATTTACTTTAGTAATATTGTCGTTGTTAAATTCTCCATGAATTCCAGTTACTAATGATTCTAAATTAGCCTGACTGGTAAGTGGGACTTGAGCATCACAAGAAGCAGTAGCAGTGTTGTTTGCTGTTACACAAAAAGCGCTTCCAGAAGAATCCCTACCAAAAATCATTGGGTTACACTGAATTCCACTTCTTCCATTACATCTTAAACTCTCAGGAACTACACACCATCCATTTCTATATTGAGATTGGTTACCTGCATTTACACAGTTTCCTGAGTCAAATGAAGTTGCATTCGCTTCGCTCACTGTGCAGAAAAGAAAATCATTGAGTGAAGAAACCAAGCCATTTTCAAGCCATCTCATAAAAGGAGATGCATCAGCTGACTTACGAGCTCTTTTTCTTTTTAACTTCATTTCCGCTTTTTTAGCCTTGCGGTTAGCAACTTGAAGTTTCTCAACAGCGATTAATGCCTGTCTGTAATTCGTCATATACTTTTTAAGAGCTTTTTTATCGAGTTGCTTAATTTGCTTAGCATCTAGTAGACCTAAAGGATTCACTCCCATGGCTCTCGACATTGCATTCTTACCGCCATCTAGAGCCATATCTCTATAGTAAATTGGTTTTCCATTTACTCTTGCGAAAACTCTTTCTTCTAAGACAAAATCAATTTTTAGAGGATTCTTTTTGTCTCCACCTATAAATCGAAATTGCCGGTAAGGAGATTTAGAATTGATTCTCTTTACCTTAAAAGGCCTTATCTCTTTACCTCTGTGTTGCTTAAAAGCTTTCTTAAATTCTGCTTTAAAAGCCTGAGGAAGATGCTTTTCTGTTATTTCTAAATACTTATCAACTGTTATAGATTGCTTGTGGAGCTGAGTTTCGTTTAGAAGCTGTCTGATCCCCGCTTCACTACTACCGCGATAGGTCTTTTTCTTAGCCGCAAAGACTGGGCTTGATGTAAAGAACATCGCTATAGCAATCACAATTTTTAAACCCGAATTTTTCATTTTTCGTACACCCTAAATTCATGTTTGGTTTTCCTTGCGACGTTCTGAACTTTGTTTTTTCTATACTTTAATTTTATCTGAATTCAGAAATATCAGAATAAGACTGGACAAAATTGCAAGAGCCAGTCTCAAATCGAAACAGTTGCTGTTCAATTTTTAAGTGTTTTGACAATTTTGCGCCTCTCAGCTCGAACAGAGTAGCTAAATAGTTAGAACCTATAAAAAGTGATTTTTGGAACTAGAAGTTTGAAACTGACCATATTTGTATCAAATTGAAACAAAAAAGCCCCGAAACAATTTCGAGGCTTTCAGAAATCTCTCTACATATAATAGTCAAAACTAAGCGCGAGGACTCGTACCGTTACTGCGTGACTTATTCAATGGCTTTTGAATAATGTGAATAGCGTGGCCCAGAGTTGCTTCTGCAGCCTCCATCATAGTCTCACCCAAGGTTGGATGAGGATGGATAGAAAGCGCTATATCTTCCAAACGAGCACCCATTTCAATTGCTAATACTGCCTCAGAAATTAAGTTAGAAGCCTCAGGACCAACAATATGAACACCTAAAACAACATGTGTCTTGGCATCCGCAATCATTTTGACGAATCCGTCGGTCTCCATCATCGAAACAGCCTTACCATTGGCTCCGAATGGAAACTTTCCGATCTTTAGCTCCGTATGGCCATTCGCTTTTGCTTCCTCTTCTGTCCAACCAGCTGAAGCGATTTCAGGATCAACGAAAATCACCGCCGGAACTGTTTTAGCATCGTAAACTCGGTTCTCACCAGAAATTACATCCGCAACCAAAACACCTTCATGGGAGGCTTTATGAGCAAGCATTGGCTGACCCGCAATATCTCCAATTGCAAAAATATTTGGAACATTAGTTCGGCATTGCTCATTGATTTTCACAAAACCACGCTCATCAATGGCAAGTCCAATCCCCTTGAGGTTGGCCTCATCCGAGTTTGGCTTACGACCAACAGTAACAAGAATCTTGTCCACCTTAATTTTTTCGTCTTGCCCATTTTTATCAAATGTAACTTCAAGACTACTTCCCGATTTCTTGTAGGATTTAGCTTTAGCTCCAAAGTGAAGATTCACTCCATCCTTTTTAAGTTTTCTCTGAACTACCTGAATACAGTCTTTATCAGCCATTCCAGTTAATAATCCAGTTTGAGCTTCGAGAACATGAACTTCTGATCCAAATTTTCTCAAGAACGAACCAATCTCAAGACCGATATAACCTCCACCTATAACAGCCACTCTCTTAGGAACATTGTCCAAATCAAGTGCGCCGGTAGACGACATCACAGTTTTTTCATCAAATTTAAAGCCAGGAATCTCAATAGGGCGAGACCCTGTAGCTACAATAAAGTTTTTAGCTGAATAAGTTTCAGTTCCCTTCGACGATTTAACATCGATAGACGTCGTGGATTTAAATGTCCCATCACCTTTAATGATAGTGACTTTATTTCCTTTGAGTAACTGATCAACTCCACCAGACATTCGGTCGCAAACGCCTTGTTTCCATTCCTGCATTTTGGCCATATTAACTTTAACATCGCCTTTAACTTCAATTCCCATGGCTTTGGAATCATGCTCTAGCTTGTGAAGAAAATGAGCTGCGCCAATCATTGCTTTAGAGGGAATACATCCAACATTTAAACAAACACCACCCATTTTTTCGCGCTCAATGATTGCTGTATTTAAACCATGTTGAGCACAACGAATAGCCGCTACATATCC